>DATHTS010000762.1:0-11544 GCA_035462935.1 Pyrinomonadaceae bacterium | reverse complement strand
ACAGTCAGAACCGGAGCGCAGCATTCATCATGGGAACTTTCTCAAGTTGATTACGAATACAATTTCAATCGTTATAATTCCTTTTCCAATCAGAGTTTAACTTTATCCGCGCAGGGACGAGCCGGCGACGGGCGTTTTTTCCTTTTATCTAATTTGAATAAGGCAGCCGGGCAGTCAAATTCATCTGTTTTTCGCAACGGAACACTCACCTTCGAGCGTCCGAACGGACAAAAATTCGTCGCGGGCGATTTCGGAACAGGCACGGATTTACAATTTTTGTCTGCAAACATTCGCGGCGCGTCAGCGCAAACCTCCTTCAGCGGCTTCCGGGCAACAACCTTCGGCGGACGCTCGATTTCCGGCGCATTTTTTTCGCTGCCGGAAATTCAGCCGGTAAATGCGGAATTGCCGGAGCCAAATCAAATACAAACAGATTTTCAGCCGCGCGGAGGATTTCAATACGACACAAACATTTATGGCGTTTACGCAACAAAAGATTTTTTTAATAATAAATCCCGTCGCGCAAATCCGCTGACAGTTTCTTCGGGCGTAATGCGCTTCAGCAATCCAAACCGAAGCGGAGAAACGCTCGCCGGAAGCCTGCGTTACGGCTTTGAGCGCGTCCGTCTGCAAGGCGACGCGGCAATTGGAAAGTTTTCCGGCATCAATCGCGGAGGCATCCGCACCGAAGGATTTGGCGCGGCTTTGGACGTTTCCGCTTCGTTTCAACTGTTTGATAATTTGAATTTGCAGGGACGTTACGCTTATACAAGCGCAAAATTTTTCAGCCCGCAGTCCGGTTCGAACGAACCGGTTAAATTAATGGCGGGCGGCGCGAACTGGCAGCCTAAAAAATGGCTGACTGCTTCCCTAAGCGGCAGTATGACGACCCGACCCGACGATAATTCGCAGCGCTATAGTTTTGTTACCGGCACTGTCAATTTAACGCCCGGCGGCTGGCTGCCGACAGTTTTTCTCTCGCACACGGAGAGCAAAACGCCGCAGTTCGGCAATTCTTCTTTTACGCTGCTGAACGCGGCGAAAAACTTTTCGCGCTTTCGGCTTTTTATGAACGCGACGCGGATTAAAACCATCAATTCAGCTTCGCAAAGCGTTCAAATCGGAAGCAGTTTTCGGGTTAATGAATCGAACTCGCTCGAAGTCAGTCAATCTCTGGGAAGCGGCGGCACGCTCGGCGGAATAGTCAACTGGCAATCGTCAAGCCTTTTTACCAGTCGTCTCAGTTTAAGCGCTGGATTCGGCTACAACCGTGGCAACAATTCTTCCCTGACCGTTTCTGAACGCTTGTCTGCGAATATTCGACTTCCCGGACAAACTTCGCTTCAAGTTACCTATCTGCAAACAAATGCCGGTCCGACGCTGCTGGTCGGCGTGCGCGGCTCGCTTTTCCGAAAACGCAAAAGCGAAAACGCCTTTTCCGCGCCGGTTTGGGAGATGAATTCTTACTCCTCGTTTTCCGGGCGCGTTTATCAAGATGTGAATCTCAACGGACAATATGATGCGGGCGTTGACAAACCGCAGGCAAGCGTCAAAGTGCGCGTTGACGGAAACCGTTACGTCGAATCGGATGCCAACGGCTTGTTCAGAATTGACGGCGTAAAGACCGGCGAGCATCAAGTTTATCTGGATTTATTATCCGTGCGGGCAGATTTAACGCTGCTTGACGGAGCGCAGCAACGGGCGACGCTTGTTGCCGGTCGTGATTCGATTGTTGATTTTCGCCTCGCCCGCACGGGACGCATCGCGGGCTCTGTCTGGTTTGACGCGAATGAAAACGGCAAATTCGATGAAAACGAACAGCCGCTCGCCGACGTGCGCCTGGTCGCCGCAAACGGGCGAGACACGCTGACCGATGCGAACGGCTCGTTCGTCATCGGGGACCTTCCGCCCGGAGAATACGTGATTTTGCTCGATGAAAAAACATTGCCGGAAAAAACAAAAACCGCCCGCCCGCCGCTGGCGGTAAAAGTTCAAGCGGGACGCGAAACGGGCGACACCAATTTTGCCGTCATCGCCATTCCAGCCGAAGTCAAACGGTTCGTTGCCAAGGCAATAGAATGAGAAACGATATTTCTTTAGAAAAACAGCTTTTTATAAAGACCGTAGATGACTGAACCCGTAAATACGGAGCAGTTCCCGGTCGGAAAACACGGGCTTGAAGTTCGATAAGCGTTGAGAGCGGACGAAAACAGAAATCGGCAAATTTTAGAGCGAATTCCGGCAGGACGCTGGGGCGAAGCGGAAGATTTGGCAGACACGGCTGTATTTCTTTCGTCACCCGCAAGCGATTATTTGCAGGGACATATTTTAGTCGTTGACGGCGGCTGGATGGCTCGCTGAAATCAGTTTACGGCGCAACGAATGACGATTTGCGCGAACTTTACTTGATTAACGAAATTATTCGATTACTCAAAATTGCCGGAGCAATCGAATAATCCATTCCATATTTTATACGCCAACCGGTTCGCGTTCTTCCTCTTCTTCAATGAGATACGGCGAAATTGTTGGCTTATCCAAATCCTCTTCCAAAACTTTCGCAATCACCGGCAAACTCAAAGAACGAGTTTTCTTGATGCCCGGAACTTCCCTGCCTTTGGCATAAACGGCGTGGCGACCGTGTTCTTTATACCATTCCGACAAAGAGGCGGTTTTATGCATTTCCTCGATGATTTGTCGCCAGCCGACGCCGGTATTATAAGCACAGAAGGAAATTTCGCCTTCCTGCGTGCCGTAAGGAATCACGCACATTTCGGTGCGGCGAAAATCGTAAGTGAAAAGGTCTTGAAACCACATTCCTTCGACGCAGAGAACGCGCCAAACGTCGCTTTCATCCGATTTCTGCTGTTTCATCCGGTCGTTGCGGTCTGAATTTGAACTCGCTGACGAAGGTTTGAAAAGATTGATGATTTGCGAAATCGGAAATCCCTGCGGCGCGCGCGAAGCGTCGTAATTCCGCATAATCGCCATTCCAAGTTGCGCCATCGTCAGCTTTTTACCGCGAGCAGTGTCGGTAATTACGGCAACGTCTTTCATAAACTGCTCGTAGTTGAAAAACTCAAACAGCGAGCGCATTTCGTTCGTCTTTTTATTAACGACTACGAGCGTAAAAATCCCGCAATTCGGATGACAGTTGCACGAAGACCAGCCCCACGGAGCGTCAGCGCCTTGCAGCATATCCATCACCGATGTGAAAGCCGAATAGCTCGAAAGCGGAAACCAATCGCGCAAAGGCTGAAGCGTTCCGTCCAACTGATCTTTCAAATCGTGTGTCATTCCGGCAAGCGTGTAGCGCTGCTGTTTTCTATCTTTATCGGAAATATCTTCATCGCGCCCGGTGAATGAAACCGGCTGAAACGCGATGGTTTGAACTTTATCAATATTTTGCGCGGCAAATTTTACAATCTCGCCGATGGCATCGTTGTTAATCGTATTGACAATCGTCGTTACAAGCGTAACTTTGATGCCGACCGAAGCGAGATTTTCAATCGCTTTCAGCTTTACGTCAAACAAATTGCCGACGCCGCGATGTTTATTTTTTTCTTCCGAAACGCCGTCAAACTGCAAATAAACGCCGTGCTGTCCGGCTTCCTTTGCGGCTTTGCAAAATTCGATGTCCTCGGCGTAACGAATGCCGTTTGTCGCCGCTAAAATTCGGTAAAATCCGATCTTTTTCGCATACGCAACCGCATCCAGAAAATAAGGCGAAAGCGTCGGCTCGCCGCCTGAAAAGAGGATGATAATTTGTCGTCGCGGCTTAAAACTGACAGCGCGATCCAAAATCGCTTTCGTGTCTTCAAACGTCGGCTCGTGAACGTATCCGACCTGATTGGCGTCCATAAAACACGGGTTGCACATCATATTGCAGCGGTTCGTCAGATCAACCGTCAAAACCGCGCCGCGCCCGTATTTAATATCCGAAGTCCCGTGATGATGAACGTGCGAGTCTTCCGCCGCTTTGAAATCACGCCCGAAAAACAAGCCTTCAATTCGTTCCAAAAACTTCGCGTCCGTCGCCAGAACGTCTTCAAACTCGCCGTGTGTCGGGCAGTTTTTCCGCATAATCACTTGCCCGTTTTCTTCCAAAATCTGCGCCTTGATTTCGCCCGGATGCGCATCCATCAAAATCTCAAGCGGAATGGATTTATCAATCACGCCGTTACGCACATTTTTGACGCACGTCGGGCAAAGCGAATCCGTCTCGCGCGGAAAGCCCAAAGGCGGCGCGGTTCGCTCGTAAGATTTCAAAAGCGGTTCCGCCGCCCAAGCCGGCTGAATTGATTTGCCTTCGGGCAGAGTCTTATTCACCGCCTGAAACGCCTTCCAGCCAATATCAGCCAATTTTGAAACCGCTTTCGAGCCGGTCTTTTTCTCGCCGCTTCCCTCGCCGCGTCTGAAATTATCACTAAACATATTGTTTTATTATAGTAGATTGAATAAAAAATTTCGTTTTAGATGCTGTAAATCAAAGTAAAGGCTAACAAATTTTAGCTTTAATGCCAAATTTTATTTGATTTTGAAGATTTTTAGATTAGTTTTTGAAACAAACTTTCTAATATCTTGATTTCAGCAAGTTTGTAACTTGAAATCGGCGGACATAAGGAGGACTTCGCACTTCGTTCATGAGTTCCCAATAATAATCTTTAGCTAATCTTGATGTTACTCCCTTTGGATATGTATAGCTATATTTAGTAGAGTCGTTTTTGTCACGAACAATACTAAGTTTATATTCAGGTTGCAAATACTCATATATTCCCCAACGAATATTATTGAGAAATTCTGCTATTGTACTTGAGTGATAATGAAGAATGTCATCATGAAACCATCTATAAAAATCTGGTAAAGCAAGCAGGGCTTCATCCAATTTGATAGAAACTCCACTTTTGAATAAGATTTTTTTCAAATCTTCCGCAACACTTATTAATCGTAAAAAATTGTGTTTAGATATATTTCCACACATTTTTATAAAGTCTTTCCGTGATAATCTCAGAGTTGTTTCAGTATCAATAGTGGGTAACCAAATATTATTAACTTCGATTTCCTGATCAAGCCAGACATTAAATTCATAGGTTGTTTTCTTAAGGGAGGCTATTGAATTATCAATATCAAAATGTGGATTCTTAGAAATTTTCTTCAATCCATCAAGATAAGACGTTTGTCTGATAAAAGCTCTTCTATCAGTCCGCGATAAAAAATCAACCAGCATAATATTAAAAAATCTTTTGTGAGTCATTGTTTCAAATAAAATATTTGTGTTTTGCTCATCTCCATACAAATCAAGCATCTCAAAATTCACCATAGAATCAATGAGTTCATTAACAGCTTTTAAAAGTATAATTTCTTCTTCAATATCATTAAGTGCCATAATTACACAGAATATTATTACTTATCAGAAAACAATTCCTAATTTTAAGCCAGAATTGCTTACATTAAACTGACTTTCAAACAATTCGCTACAAAAGCGAAAACCGCCTGCAAATCTTCCCTTTTGAGGCGCGGGTAATTTTCCAGCAGTTGTTCTTCAGTCCAACCATCGGCAAGGCGTTCAAGGATGAACTCGACCGAAACCCGCGTTCCTTTAATTGTTGGTTTTCCAAGCAAAATTTCTTTATCCGAAACAATTTTATCCTGCCAATTCATACATACTCCAAAATAAAAAATTTCCGACAACCAAAGATTATCGGAAATTCCATTCAAAAACAATAAATTTTTCTACTTCTTCAACATCGGCTTTAACGTTTTATAAACGTTCTCGGTCATAATCTTCGCGCCCTCAGCATTCGGGTGAATGCCGTCGGCTTGGTTGAGATTTCTGTTGAGCGCGATGTTTTCCAGAATGAACGGCAGAAACTTGACTTTGTGTTCGCTGGCGAGGTCGGGAAAGGCGTTGGTGTAATCGCGTTGATACTGCGCGCCGACGCTCGGCGGGGCAAGCATTCCGGTGAGCAAAACTTTGACTTTTTTCGCTTTCGCTTTGCGGATGATTTTATCCAGATTATCCTTCATCTGTTTGACGGGAACGCCGCGCAGAAGGTCGTTTGCGCCAAGTTCGAGAACCAGAACCTCGACGTTTTCCATTTCCAAAACCCAGTCAATCCGCTCCACTCCGCCCAGCGAAGTGTCGCCCGAAATTCCGGCGTTGACGACTTCATAATTGTAGCCTTCGCGGTGAAGGCGTTCCTGCAAGAGATACGGGTAGGACTCCTTTTCCGCCAAGCCGAAACCGGCAGTCAGGCTGTCGCCGAAAGCGACGATTTTCGGTTTGTCGGTAACGATTGTTATGGGCGGTTTTTCCGTTTTCTTAGCCGGCTGATGTTCGGCGGTGGAAACATTGCAGGCGGAAAAAACGGCTGTTGCGAGTAAGATTAAAATTGCGGCGGCTTGTTTTGTAAAAGTCATAATTGCTGAAAATCCTTTATCGAAATCCTTTGGTTTGATGCGCGTTTCTTCGAGAGCATTGCCCGTTAAGATTTCAGATTCCAAATTCCAGATTTCAGATTATTTGGCATACTCCCTAACGGTCGTGTTTCTGCTCTTTTATTGATTATAAAGACTGAGACCTAAGCCGAACTTAGCGCAGGCTCGCCGGAGCGCCATTGACTCGGAGTTGCTTGAGCTGTCTCCATACGCATCGAGAGTTTCATCTTCCTGCCCGGTCGCTTCACGATAGACAATGCCTTCGAGGCACGGAATTGAGAGGCGAATCGTTAAAATCAATTTTCCGGCGATTGAATCAATCGAGCGGACTTCGTAACACCAGCCGGGCGCGTAGTGATCGAGATATTTCACCGCGTCGTGCCAGGCGATATACTGAATTTCCTTGCCGCCCTGCTTGCGCGTCCGCAGATGCCTTTTGGCAACCGGCTTTGATAAATCCCTGACAATATCGCGGATTGAACGCAAACCGTTATTGGTTTCGGGATTTGTGTCTAAAGTGTCTGTTTCAGGGTTGTTAATTTCAGTTTGGGTTGTTTGTCTTGATTCTTGTGCCATGTTAGTTTTCCTTAATAAAGTTAAATTTATTTTACTTAAAGTTGAAGATTTATGAAATTGGTCAGCGCCGAAGAAGCCGTAAAACTTATAAATTCCAACGACCGCGTTTTTATCCAGAGCGTTTCCGCCGCTCCGCAAACCTTGATTCAGGCGATGACCGCAAGAGCGAATGAATTGCGCGGAGTCGAGATTTATCACTTGCACACGGAAGGCGTTGCGCCATACGCCGCCCCGGAATACGCCGGGAGTTTTCACACCAACGCTTTGTTTGTCGGCGCGAATGTGCGAAAGGCGGTTGCTTCCGGTGAAGCCGATTATATTCCCGCTTTTTTGAGCGAAGTTCCGCTTCTGTTTCGCCGCGAAATTCTGCCGATTGATGTCGCGCTGATTCACGTTTCGCCGCCTGACCGACACGGCTACTGCTCGCTCGGAACTTCCGTTGACGTTTCACTTGCGGGCGTGCAGATGGCGGAAAAGGTAATCGCTCAAATCAATCCGAAAATGCCTCGAACGCACGGCGACGGTTTGATTGATGTAAATAAAATAGATTTTGCGGTTGAAGTTGAAGAAGATTTACCGGAAGTAATCGCCGCCGAACTTTCCGAGGAAGAAAAAGCCATCGGCAGAAACTGCGCGGCTTTAATTGAAGACGGCGCGACCTTGCAGATGGGAATCGGCGCGATTCCGAATGCTGTTTTATTGGCTCTGGAAAATCACAAGGATTTGGGCGTTCACACCGAGATGTTTTCCGACGGTTTGATTGGTTTAATCGAATCGGGCGTGGTCAACGGCAGTAAAAAACGGGTTCATCCCGGCAAAGTCGTCAGCAGTTTCGTAATGGGAACGCGCCGCCTTTACGATTTTATTGACGACAATCCCGAAATCGTTCTGCTCGATGTCGCTTACGTCAATGATCCGGCGGTGATTCGCCGCAACCCGAAAGTTACGGCGATAAACAGCGCGATTGAAGTAGATTTAACCGGGCAGGTCTGCGCCGATTCCATCGGCACGCGGATTTATTCCGGCGTCGGCGGGCAGATGGATTTCATACGCGGCGCGTCCATTTCCGAAGGCGGAAAACCGATTATCGCTCTTCCCTCAATAACCGGCAGAGGCGAATCGAAAATTGTCTCGTTTTTAAAGGAAGGCGCGGGTATCGTAACGACGCGAGCGCACGTTCATTATATTGTCACGGAATTCGGCGCGGCGAATCTTTACGGCAAAACTCTGCGGCAAAGGGCGAAGGCTTTGATTGAAATCGCTCACCCGAATCATCGTGAAGAACTGGAAAGACAAGCATTTGAGAGATTTCACAAACTCGTTTGAGGTTATTAATCTTCAGCGACGCGGGTTGCCTGATACGCGATTATCTGCCAGGATTCGCGCTTAAAATAAACTCTGGTAAAACGATACTGACCGCTCAAATCCTTGCTCTCATAACGACTTTTTATCGTCGCGCGTCCTGTAACAACTGCCGTTTTGTCAAAAATATTTACCCTTATTTCGTCGGTTACGATTGACTGATTGATGAGTTTTTCATCAAAATTCGTCATCACCTGTTTGCCTACCAAATCACCAAACGGTGTTATAACCGTCAATTCATCCGCCAAAATTCGCCGTAAAAAATCAGAATCGCGCCGCAAAATAGCTTCGATTAAATCTTTCTCGATTTCCCTGATTTCCCTTTCTGTTTCTTCCATCGCTCAAACCGTAACGGCTTCCCGATATTCGCCCCAGACTTTTCTCAAACGGTGCGAAATTTCGCCGACCGTCACATAACTTTCGACCGCCTCTAAAATTCGCGGCAAAAGATTTTCCGCCCCTCGCGCCGCTTCCTCTAATTTCGCTAAACAGTTTTCGGCATTTTCGGCATTGCGCCGAGCGCGAACGGCGCGAACACGCTCGATTTGGTTTCTTTCAATCAGCGGGTCAACGCGCAAAATCGGAATCGCTTCGTCTTCATCAATCCGAAATTTATTCACGCCCACCACGATTTCCGTTTGTTTTTCAACCGCTTTTTGATATTCATAAGCCGCTTCCTGAATTTCGCGCTGGACGTAACCGGCTTCGATGGCGCGGAGCATTCCGCCCATTTCGTCAATTTTCTCGATGTATTCGCGCGATTTTTCTTCCAATTGGTTGGTCAATTCCTCAATCGCGTAGCTTCCCGCGAAAGGATCAACCGTGTCGGCAACGCCGGATTCGTAAGCGATAACCTGCTGGGTTCTGAGAGCGATTCGCGCCGCAGTTTCGGTCGGCAGCGAAAGAGCTTCGTCCATCGAATTTGTGTGAAGCGACTGCGTTCCGCCTAAGACCGCCGCCAATGCTTGAATCGTCGTTCGCACAACATTGACTTCAGGCTGCTGCGCGGTCAAAGTCGAGCCTGCCGTTTGCGTGTGAAAGCGCAGCATCATTGATTTCGGGTTTTCCGCGCCGAATCTTTCTTTCATAATCCGCGCCCAGAGACGGCGAGCCGCGCGGAATTTGGCGATTTCCTCTAATAGATTGTTGTGCGAATTAAAAAAGAACGAAAGGCGCGGCGCGAAATCGTCAACTTCCAGCCCCACTGAAATCGCCGCATCCACATATGCAATTCCGTCGGCGAGAGTGAAAGCGATTTCCTGCGCGGCGGTCGAGCCGGCTTCGCGGATGTGATAACCGGAAATTGAAATTGTGTTCCATTTCGGGACTTCCGCCGCGCAAAAGGCGAAAGTATCGGTAATCAGGCGCATTGAAGGCTTCGGCGGGTAAATATAAGTTCCGCGGGCGATGTATTCCTTTAAAATATCGTTTTGGATTGTGCCGTTGACTTTATCGAAGGAAACGTTTTGTTTTCGCGCGACGGCTAAATAAAGGCAAAGAAGCGTCGAAGCGGTCGCATTTATCGTCATCGAGGTTGAAACCTGATCGAGCGGGATGCCGTCGAAAAGCCGCAGCATATCTTCCAGAGAATCAATCGCCACGCCGACTTTTCCGACTTCGCCGGCGGCAAGCGGGTCATCGGAATCCAAACCGATCTGCGTCGGCAAATCGAAAGCGACGCTCAATCCTGTCGTTCCCTGCGACAATAAATATTTATAACGCTCATTCGATTCTTCGGCGGTCGCAAACCCGGCGTATTGCCGCATCGTCCAGAATCTGCCGCGATACATATTTTTTCTAACGCCGCGCGTGTATGGAAATTCGCCCGGCGCGCAGATGTCGGTTTCGTAATCTATTTCTGTATTTTCTGGGTTAAAATCGTTCGGCAGTTCGATTCCCGAAGATGTCTGAAATTTCTCGCGTCTTTCCTGTTTCATTCTTTTCATAGATTATTACAAAAATCCGGCAAATAAAAATTTTACCTCACCTCGAATTTTGACTAATCGAAAAACGTTTCGTAGCATTTCAAAAGAAGAATGAAACTTGACGACAACGCAAAAAAAGCCGTCCGCGAACTCGGCGACGCGATAAACTCGGCAATCGAGCAAAGCCGCCGCGTTTCCGACGCCATCGAGCTTTTGCGCGAACTCGGCTACGAACCGCACCTGAATCTAAAACTCGAAATCGGTTTGCAGGAATTCGACCACGGCGAATCGGAAGACGTTACCGAAGATTTCGAGCTTGAGCTAACCGACGAGGATTTGCGGACGCTGCGCCGGATGAAGATAAAATTTTAAATGGAAAATGGATAATGGAAAATGGATAATAAAAAATCTTTCATTATTCATTATCCATTTTCCATTTTCCGTTAATGAACTATTTCAATTATTTTTCCGAAATTGAAGAGACCTTTATCCGTCGGCGCGGGCGAAATCTGCTGCTCAGCCCGCTGGATTGGGCTTTGATCGAATCGTGGCAGGAGCGCGGGATTCCGCTTCACGTTGTGGTTCGGGCGATTGAGACGGTTTTTGACGGCGTGGATAAAAAGCCGAAAGCCGGTCGCGCCGTGAAAAGTCTTTTTTACTGCAAAGAGGAAATTGAGGCGCAATACGGCGAATGGCTGGAAATGCAGACGGGAAAAAACGGCGCGGCGAAAATTTCAGATTTCAGATTCCAGATTCCAGATTCCAAATTTCAGATTTCAGATTCTTCGGTTCAAGATTCAGGCTCATCCAAAAATGAGCTTTTTTCTCCCGAAGCAATCAAAAATCATTTGGAAAAGGTTTCGGCGGATTTGCGGGCGGCAATTGTGAGGTCGAAAGGTGATTTGCGAGGAGTTTTAGAAAAGGTTTCGAAGCGTTTGGGCGAATTTGAGAAGAATTTCAATTCAGTCGAAAAATTGGAAGAATCGCTGGAAACCCTGGATGGTTTGCTGGATGAAATTTTGTTGAAAACTGCGGAAAAAGGAGAGATTTCCAAACTTCAAGCCGAAACCGCAAAACAGCTCGCTTCCTACAAAAACAAGATGGAGCGCGACGTTTACCGGCGTACTTTTGATTTGATGCTTCTAAAAAAGCTGCGTGAAAGAGCAGGAATTCCGCGCCTAAGTTTGTTTTATTTGTAAATTGTGCTAAAAATTCCGTGAACGGAGGACGATTAACGAATGAACAG
>DATHTS010000761.1:0-4042 GCA_035462935.1 Pyrinomonadaceae bacterium | reverse complement strand
CTGATCGCTTTCAGCCTTAACAACCCGCGGGTCGTTCGCGCCTTGTATGACCAGCAGCGGCGCGCGGATTTGGTCAACAAACGCGATAGGCGAACGCTTTGTTAGAAAATCGTAATCTTCATCCGGATCACCCATCAGAATCTTTATTATCTCCTGCCATTGCGGGGGAAAGGATTTGGCGAAGGTAACGAGATTTGAAGGTCCGACAATATCTACGCCGCATGCCCAATATTCCGGCAGACGCGTCAGGGCGCTCAAGGTGGCAAATCCGCCGAAACTGCCGCCAAAAACGGCAATCCGGTCAGCATCAACCCAGTCAAGCGAGCGCAGAAATTTCGCCGCGCATTCAATATCTTTTAATTCGTCGCCGCCCCAATCGCGATAAATAAGTTTTTGATAGCTCAATCCGTATCCGGTCGAACCGCGTATGTTTGGCGCTAGGACGCCGATGCCGCGATTGAGCAAATATTGATACATTCCATTGTAATTGTATTGTGTCCGCTCCTGCGCTTCCGGTCCGCCGTGAATTGATAAAACGACCGGAAATTTACCCTCGCCTGTCGGGCGGTAAAGCCACGCCGGAATCTGCCGTCCATCAAATGACGGAAAGAAAACCGATTCAGGCTCGATCATATCAACCGGATCAATACTGCCGAGCATACTCTGACTCAATGCTTTAATTTTCGCGGTCGTTAGATTGACTTCATACAGATTAACCGCTTCCGTCGGTCGCGCTATAATCAACGCCAAATGCGTGCCGTCGGGCGAAATATCCATTCCGCCAATGACGCACAGCGGCAAATCCGGCATTGTTAGTTCACGATTGGAATTTAAATCGCGCCCGCGTAGTTTCGACGCTCCATTTTCGTTAACGCTCCAGACTAATTTACCGTTTTTCGAGATAACGGCGTGTTCAATGTCGTGTTCCGGCGTTTCCAGCCAATTCCACTTTTGATCCGCCATGCTATAAAATGCCAATCCCAAAAATTCTCGCCGGTAACTGCTGCGAATGTAAAAACCGCTGCCGTCCGGCGCCCACGGTCCCGGCAGGAAAAGTCCTTCGTCCCCGTGCGGTGTGGCGTTAATAATTTCGCCCGTTTCCGCGTTTAGAATATGGATGTTTTCATCCACGTTAGTTTTAAATTCTGAAACAAGCAGAAAGCGACCGTCAGGCGACCACGAACTTGGAATAAAGTGTTTGCCTGAGGGCATCGGTCGGCGTGTTTCCCGGGTCGCAAGGTCGTAGAGAATAACGTCCATTTCCTTCGGTTCGCGGTCGTTTCCCGCATATGCTAAAACGCTGCCGTCAGGCGACCATTCGGCGAGATGATGCTGCGCCTTTATAGCATCCGTAACGGGTTCTGCCCAGCCGCCGCTCTCCGGCAAAAGATAAATTTGATAAAACTCGTCGCCGTTTTGATCAGCGTGCAAAGCAATCTGCCGACCATCGGGAGACCATTGAAAGTTTCGCACGGTGTTGTCGGTATAACTGGTAAGCTGCCTTGCAAAACCGCCGCCTGAAGGTGCTGTCCAGAGATTAAACTGACCCGTCGTATTAGTAATATGCCCGATTAAATTACCGTCAGGAGAATAACGCGCAACCGGGTAAAAAAGCTGTGTCGCGGCAAATTGTTTGTATGAATATTTGTTCATAAATTAATTTCTCATTTCCAGATTTTACGGTTTAGGTTCTAGGATTTTAACTTTACGGCGGTTCCATATGCGAGAATTTCAGAAGAGCCGCTCATAATCGAACTCGTCGTAAAACGTAAGTTCACCACCGCATCGGCGTCAAGTTTCAATGCCTCTGCAACCAATCGGCTGATTGCTGTGTGTCTGGCTTCGGTCAGCATATCCGTATAACTTTTTATCTCGCCGCCGACAATTGTTTTCAAGCCTGCCATAATATCTCTTCCGACATGCTTCGATTGAACGACATTTCCCGTAACTACGCCGAGTATTTCCTCTATTTCTCTTCCCGGCACATCAGGCGTAGTTGTATAAATCATATTCCGCTTCATTTTAAATCTCCTCTTTCGCTAATAATTAAAATACTTACAGCATTTTAATTTAATGAAACTTTCAAGGCGCGTCTTTGCATCCTTATTTTAATATTCGGCTAATCCGGCGAGTTGCTGCAACAAGCGGTTATCAAACTATTTTGAAATGGCTAAGAAAAGCTCAAAATATATTTGAAAACAACGAAAAGTTAAAATCGCCCGACGGAAAAATTCAAAAGATTTTACAAGCAAGGATGATTTGGTTTGACCGCGAAAATGTTTTTCCGCAAAATGACATAGATGGACAAAAAACAGCGGGAAACTTGCTCCACGAACATTTGAAAGCTGTTCGGCGTTTAGGGTTTGATTTCCGGCTTTATGACTGCCGCCATACGTTTGCGACAAGGGCAGTCCAGAGTGGTATGGATTTAGTTGTTTTGGCTTCGATCTTAGGGCATTCCAGTCTAAAGATGGTTATGCGTTACGCGCATCCGAGCGAGAACAGCAAAGCCGACGCCATTCGCAAAATGGAAAAAGCAAAAGCAGTCTAAAAGGTCAAAGTTCAGCCTAATGGTTACATTTTTAGATACAGGTGTTTAATAAAAATGTAATTTACTGTCTATAAATAAAGTAAAATAAAAGGTTACATCGCCTCTCAGAAATTAAATTTATGTCCGAAAAAGACTTATCTGCCATTTCTCCAAATCCTTTAATCGGCAAGCGCATCGGTGTTTTCGAGGTGAAAAAAGAAATCGGGCGCGGCGGTATGGGAACAGTTTATCTGGCGGAGCGCGTGGACGGCGAGTTTAATCAGACGGTCGCCATCAAATTAATCAAGCGCGGAATGGACACGGATTTGGTTCTCAAGCGCTTTCGGCGCGAGCGGCAAATTTTAGCCGCGCTCGATCATCCGAACATCGCTTATTTTCTGAGCGGCGATTCGACCGAAGACGGCTTGCCGTATTTCGTGATGGAATACATCGAGGGCAAGCCGCTTTACCAGTTTTGCGACGAAAATAAGCTTTCGATAAACGAGCGGCTGAAAATTTTTCAGCAGGTTTGCTCCGCGGTTCACGCCGCGCATCGGATTCAGGTTATTCATCGGGATTTAAAGCCCTCGAACATTTTAGTCAAAGCGAATAAAGTTCCGAAACTGCTCGATTTCGGCATCGCCAAAGTTTTAGACCCGGAATTGGCGGTTACTCAGATTGATCCGACCTCGACGCAGATGCGCGTGATGACGCCGGAATACGCTTCGCCGGAACAGATAATCGGCGACGATGTTACGCCCGCTTCGGACATTTACAGCCTCGGCGTTTTGCTTTACGAGCTTCTGACCGGGCATCGCCCGTATCGTTTGAAAAGACGCGCTCCGTTTGAAATTGCCCGCGTGATTTGTGAAGAGATGCCTTCGATTCCGTCGGGAAGTTTGACGGGCGAGGATAATCTCGTGCCGACGAAGGAAAACGGAAAAGTCTCGCTCGAATTTATTCTTCAATCGCGGCGGGCGACGCTGGAAACTTTAAAAAACCAGCTTTCGGGCGATTTGGATAAAATTGTCCTGAAGGCTTTGAGAAAGAATCCCTCCGAGCGTTATCAATCGGCTCAGGAGCTTGCCGACGACATCGCCAATTATCTGGCAGGTCGCGCTGTTAAAGCCGAATATTTTCCCGATACAATCGAACCGCAAAATGAAAAAAGTTCGGTTGCCATTCTGCCTTTTAAAGTGCTCGGAACAGCCGATTCCGACGAGGAATTCTTGGGATTGGGATTGACCGACGCGCTGGTGATGCGTTTGAGCGGAATGCAGCGACTCGTTGTGCGCCCGACCAGCAGCGTGATGCGGTTTGCCGAATCCGAACCGTTTGAGGCGGGGCGCGAGCTTGGAGTTAAATACATCGTTGACGGGAATATTCGCCGCGCGGGCGAGCGCATCCGGGTAACGGTTCAGCTTTTGAATGTCGGGGAAAATGCGGCGCAATGGGCGGAAAAATTTGACGAAAAATCGGCTGACGTTCTCGAACTCGAAGATTCTATCTCGG
>DATHTS010000760.1:0-2056 GCA_035462935.1 Pyrinomonadaceae bacterium | reverse complement strand
AAGCGCGGTCATAGACCGCTGGCTTAACGATATTTATTATTTTTGAGATAGCTTCTAGCAGGATGACCCGCCCGCTGACGCAGGCGGTTCTGACCGGAACTTTTACCCGCAACCGATGGACGAGACGATATTTGAAGAAATCTATGAGCAAACGGCGCGTCCGTTGTGGGCTTACGTCGCGCGAATTTCGGGTAACACGACGGCGGCAGACGATATTTTGCAGGAAACATTTTTGAGATTTTTGAATTTACCGCCGAAAAATAATGACTTAAAGGCGGTAAAACCTTATCTTTACAAGATTGCGACTAATCTCGTATATGACCGCTTCCGCAAATTAAAACGCGAAGGCGTCGCGGAAAATATCTTGCCGGAAAAAAGCGAGATGATGATTGAAAATTTCGGAGAAGAATTGGAGATGATACAGGTCTTTTCGCGGCTCAAACAGCAGGAACGCGCGCTTTTGTGGCTTGCTTACGTCGAAGGTTACGAACACCGCGAGATTGCTCAAATTTTGAAATTAAACGCGATGAGCGTCCGCGTTTTGCTTTTTCGGGCGCGGCGAAAATTGGCGGAGATTTTGGAGGGTGAAAAGAAATGAAAAATATAACGGGATGCGAATACGCGCAAAAAATTAAATCTTCAAAACAGGATAAAAATCTCGAACCGCACATTTCCGGCTGCGCTGAATGTCAGGAAGCGCAAAAGATTTCCGGTTGGATGCGGAAGTTTGCCGCGCAAACTCAGCCGCCGCAAAATCTTCCCGCGCCCGGATTTTTGTTGTTCAAAGCGCGGCTTTTGCAAAAGCAAACCGCCGCCGCCCAAGCAGTTCAGCCAATCTTTTGGATGCAGATTGCCGCTCTTTTTTTACTCGTTTTGACAGGCGGTTGGCTTGCGCTGAAAGCGGAGACTCTATTCGGTTCGATTTTGCAGGAAACTTTTTCATCGCTTCTGTCGGCTGCGCCGTTTTTTATTCTGGGCGTAATCGGCGCGGTCGTGATTTGTTTCGGCTTCAATTATTTACTGCATAAAAGGAGCGAATAAAATATCCCGCGCAATGTTGCGAAAATACAAAAATGTTTACCTGATTCAAGAAAAATGCTCTCCCAGGATGGTATGAATTTCAATAATGTAAATTGGAGAACTTATGTTTAAATTAACGCTTCTATTTTCGTTTCTAATCACTTTCGGTTTTCAAATTTTTGCTCAAAACAACGCGCCGATGCTCATCGGGCGCGTGGCAATTAATCAAGACCAGATCGCTTTCGCTTACGCCGGAAAAATCTGGCTCGTTCCTCGAAGCGGCGGCGCGGCGCGTCCTCTCGACGCGGCGGCATTCGACAACAATCCGGTGTTCTCGCCTGATGGAACGCGGCTGGCTTTTTCCCGGTTTAACGGCGGCGATTACGACGTTTATGTCGCGCCTTCGGATGGAAAAGGCGAGGCGAAGCGGCTGACTTTTCAGGCGGAAGACGATTTCGTGACGGCTTGGACGGCGGACGGGCGCGAGATTGTCTTTGAATCTACGCGCGACGAGGAGAATGTTACGAGACTTCATAAAATCAATGCCGACGGAAGCAGCACGCTGGCTGAATCTATGCCTTTGCCGCAAGCGTTTCAGGGGAGTTTTTCGCCGGACGGAAATAAAATCGCTTACAATCCGCGCACCGGTTTCGGCGAATGGCGCTACTATCGCGGCGGCAGCGTCGCGCCGATTTACATTAACGATTTGAAAACCGGAGCGGTTGAAAAATTGCCGAACCAAAATTTCAACGACCGAAACGCGATGTGGCTCGGCGATAAAATTTATTTTCTCAGCGACCGGACGGGGATTTTCAATCTTTTCGTTTACGATTTGAAAACGAAACAGGCAAGGCAGTTGACGAAATTCGACAGGCAAGGAATTCGCACTGCGGCAGCCGCGAAAGACGCGATTGTTTTCGTGCAGAACGGCAGGCTTCATCTTTTTGATTTGGCGACGAACCAGGACAAAATCGTCAACGTTTCCGTTTCGCCCGACACTTCCGAGTTAAGACCGAGAAAGGTCAACGCGATGCGC
>DATHTS010000759.1:0-1671 GCA_035462935.1 Pyrinomonadaceae bacterium | reverse complement strand
CAACGGCGAGAACGGTTTTGCCGTGGGCGATCTGGACGAAGCGGATGAGGTTCTGGATGAGGGCGACAAGGAAAAAGAAGAAAGAATTGACGCGCGGGATGCCGAATCGCTCTACAATATCCTGGAAAACGAAATCGTTCCGCTTTATTATCAAAAGGACGAAAACGGCTTGCCGCGAGAATGGATTCGGCGAATGAAGAACGCGATTATCACGCTTACGCCGCAATTTTCCAGCGATAGAATGGTGAAGGATTATATCGGGGAAATTTACTTGTAAATAGTTAATTGTTAATTGTTAATGGTAAAAACAGACAGCAATTAACGATTAACGATTAACTGTATTGACAAAATAAGTTAGATATTAAATGAGCCAAACTCTAAACTCTGCACTCATAACTCTAAACTATTTTGGAAAAAAATTTTCTGCAATTTAGTTTATAGTTTAGAGTGCAGAGTTTAGAGTTAAATCTCACTCTAGCTTTATTTGTCGATACAATTAACCAATAACAAAACGATGCCAAATACGGGTTTCAACACGGGCGTTATCAAACCTATCGAGTGTGTTAAAGAGGCTTGGGAGGGGATAAAGGACGAATATTGGCTTCTTTTCGCCATCGGTTTGGTGGGTGCGCTTATAGGCGGCGTGAGCCTTTATGTGCTGCTCGGAGCGATGGCTTGCGGGATTTATTATGCCTATTTGAAAAAAATTGACGGTAAAACAGTTTCGCTTGACGATTTGTGGAAAGGTTTCAGCTATTTTATGCCCTCGCTGCTGGTAACCGCCGTGATTGTTATTCCGATGATTATTGTTTACGGGATGATTTACGTGCCTGTAATCATAGCGGCGGTGATGGGTCCGAAGCTAAGTTCCGAAGAATTTATGGCATTGTTTTTCGGCGCATTGGCGATTGATTTGGTTTTTATCGTGATAATGGTGTGTTTTCACACTTTGCTGATGTTTTCGTTTCCGCTGATAGTTGACCGAAATTTATCCGGTATGCAGGCGATGAAGACGAGCGCGCGGGCTGTTTGGAAAAATTTGGGCGGCGTCGGCGGTTTGATTGTCGTCAACTTGGTTTTGACTTTTCTCGGCGCATTAGCCTGCGGAATCGGGATTTATTTTGTAATACCGATTTTGATTGCGGCAAACGCCGTCGCTTACCGGAAGGTTTTTCCCGCGCCCGGCAATCAAAATCTTCACCCGCCGCCGCCTTATGCTTTTCAAGGCGCGGGCGATTATAATTAATTTATGAGCGCAAATTTTATTGAAATTAATTCCACGGAAGAACTCAACGAGGTTTTTGAAGAATCCGGCAGAAAACCGGTTGTTTTATTTAAACACAGCCTGACTTGTCCGATTAGCGCGGGCGTTTACGGCGAAATTTCGCGTGTTGAAGCAGATATTTATCTGGTCGTAATGCAAATGGCGCGAAATGTTTCTAACGAAATCGCCTCGCGCACCGGCATCAGGCACGAATCGCCGCAGGCAATCGTCTTGAAAAACGGCGAGCCGGTTTATCACGCTTCGCATTATGATGTTTCGGCGGAAGAAGTGAGCAGTAAGCTGTGAGCAGTGAGCAGTAGAAAAATCAGTGTTCAAACTGCTTTCTTCTTTCTTTTTATTTTATCAATGATTTGTCGTCGATGGCCGTCATCGGAACCCCCTGTGGT
>DATHTS010000758.1:0-2162 GCA_035462935.1 Pyrinomonadaceae bacterium | reverse complement strand
AGGCATCGGGCTTTCCGGCGCATAAGCTTTCACAGCTCGAGTTCAGCATACATTCCCAAACCGCGTCCTCGTAATGCAAATCTTCGGCTTCAGCAAGGCAGTCTTCGTAATCCTGACAACCGCATTCAGAATACTTTTTGCAGACTTTCTTTTTCAGATCATGGCTGCCGCTCACCGCGCTGTTTTCACCTTTCTTTGATTTGGGCGGGGCTTCGATTTTTTCAATCCCGCGGGTTTCCTTCCCGGTTGTTTCCGGTTTTTTACTTTCCGATTTGTCGAAATTTTGGCTCAAATTACACGCCAAAGCGATAAAGAATAAGAGAAGGAAACCGGATAATTTAACCGTTTGTTTTTGCCATTCGCTTTTATTGTTTTTCATCTGTTTTCCTCCTGCCTTACTTAATCGAAACTGAAATTTTGAAATTAGTTTTCTCCGATTCAATAACGCCGACTTCGATTCTGTAATCGCCCGTTCTCGGCAGCTTCCCTTTCCAATTCGTTCCTATTCCGCCGATCTCGCCGTCAGCGCCAATCAAATCCGTTCCGTCAGGAGCAAACAGGCTGAAAACGACATCATTGTTTTTGCCGCCTTCGGTAACTTTAACTTCCATCGTTTGCCCGGCTCGCGCCCCGACGAGATAGACTATTTCCTGCCTGCCCCTGATTGTGCCGCTGATGACAACGGATGAACTGCCTTTGGCAAACTTAATCCGTTCGGTTTTCGGAGCTTGGTTTGAAGCGGAATCTTCATTTGAATCATTAAAATCGGGCTTGCTGCCGGTTTTTGTATAAGTTCCCTGGGCGCTTACGTTTAATCCGAAACCGCAGTTAATTTCATTATTTGCTTTGACAATGATTTTATTCCCCGTGAACTGAAGAGAGATTTCGCAATTCTCAGTGTCCTCAGGCACAAGAATCGCCGTGTCTCCGTTGAGCTTAACTATGCCGTTCGCTTCGCCTACATTCGCGTTCAAATTGCCGTTGATTTTATACTCGTATGAAGCGTAAATAGCCACGCGCAATTTGTTTCCTTCAAGTTCCTGAACGCTGATTTCGTTTCTGTAACCACCGCTCCTGTATTTGTAAGTTCCGGTTTTGACGTTTGTTTGCGCCACAATTACGGAGGCAGCGGCAGTAAAAATCGAGATAATCGAAACCAATTTAACTAAATTTTTTTTGATAGTTTTCATTTTTATAATTTTTGTTTTTTCCAGATATTTTAGCGGCTGCCTTCGGCAATACCCGTATTTTGAAAAGCCGCGATGCTCCATTTGCCGCTTTCTTTCGTCATTACCAATGTGTTAAAGGCTCGTCCCTTGCGGTCTTCGCCGCCCGCTTTGAAATTCAAATTCCATTCAACGTGAACAACCGAAACGTCCGGGCGCAAAAAGCGGATTTGTTTAATTGTTGCGGCATTGCGGCTGCCTTTATAAATTGTGTCGAAGATTTGCTGATGACCTTTATCAATCGCTTCACGACCTCTAATGTACTTTTCGTTGACAATGACGTAATCGGCATTTTCGGCAAAAGGCGCGGCAAATTCCTTTCCGCTGTTTGCATTCCATCCGGTTTCGACTTGCTTGATAATCTGCCGAATCGCCGCTTCGTCCGCTTGCTGCGATTTTTCCTGCGCGTTTATTCCGATAACGCAAAAGACCATAAAAATTAATGACTTTAACACTCCGCTTTTTATAAAAAAATTCATTTTTTTTCTGATTCCGAATAGGATTTGAACCAAAGCGATTAAAACATTTTGTTTAAACCTTTTCAGAATTGTTATCTCCTTTATTTTGATTATTTGAACTGATTTTTTTTATGAGATTTACCGAAAAATTATCGGCGAGCGAAATAAGACAGATTTGCAGATTGCCCAAAGCGGTTTCACTAAAATGAAGCCGGTCGGCTTCGACCAGACGATAAATTGCGCGCGGAGTAATCCCGAAAATTTTTGCCGCCGTTTCGGGCGAAGCCAGATTAACTTCCGCCCGGCAATCGCCGCACCAGCCTAAAATCGGCTCTCCGTTTTTTCCGACAACCAGAATTTCGTCCTGTTCGATTACAACTTCGGTTTTTACAATTCTCTTCATCTTGCGCTGTTCCTCGTCAACAGGCTCAATAATGCGGAATGCGCGTTTCCGAAGTCCTTTAGAATTTCTAAATTA
>DATHTS010000757.1:0-7994 GCA_035462935.1 Pyrinomonadaceae bacterium | reverse complement strand
CAGCCACAAATCCGCGTTTCATCGCATCCTGAATTCCCTCGGAAACCGGCTTGATAAATTGACGCGGAATCGCGCCCCCGGTGATTTTGTCCTCAAAAACGTAGCCTTCGCCCGGTGCTGGCTCGACCTCGAGTTCCACGTGACCGAATTGTCCGCGACCGCCGGATTGTTTCTTAAAGATTTCTTTTCCGGGCGCGGGAACTGTGATCGTTTCGCGGTAAGCGACCTGCGGTTTTCCGACGTTTGCTTCGACGCCGAATTCGCGCTTCATCCGGTCAACAATAATTTCCAAATGCAGCTCGCCCATTCCGGCGATGATTGTTTGACCTGTTTCGTGATCGGTAGAAACTTGGAACGACGGGTCTTCCTGCGCCAGGCGATTGAGCGCGATCCCCATTTTGTCTTGGTCTTGACGAGTTTTCGGCTCGACCGCAACGCGCACGACCGGATCGGGAAAATCGATTGATTCGAGAATGACCGGTTTGTTTTCGTCGCAAATCGTATCGCCGGTCGTTACGTTTTTCATACCGCCGATAGCGATAATTTCGCCCGCGCTCGCCGATTCGATATCCTCGCGCTTATTCGCGTGCATACGCATCAAGCGACCGACGCGCTCTTTGTTGCCTTTAGCCGAATTCAGAACGTAAGAACCCGAATTGATTGTTCCCGAATAAATTCTGACGAAAGCGAGCTGTCCCAAATGCTTGTCAGCCATCAATTTGAAAACCAAGCCTGAAAAAGGAGCTTTCGCATCGGCTTCACGGGCTTCAACTTCATCTGTTTTGGGATTTACGCCTTCGATGGCTTGAACATCCAAAGGACTTGGAAGGTAATCAACGACCGCATCGAGCAAAGTTTGCACACCTTTATTTTTAAAGGCGGAGCCGGTAACAACCGGAACAATTTTTAATTCAAGAGTTCCTTTGCGGATAGCTTTGCGGAGTTCGTCTTCGCCGATTGCCTCGCCTTCGAGGTATTTCATCATCAAATCGTCGTCCACGCTGGCGACGGCTTCGACTAATTTTTCTCTGGCTTCGTTCGCCGCATCAACCAAATCTGCCGGAATATCAACCGTTTGATATTCAGCGCCTTTGGTTTCATCGTTCCAAACCAAACCCTTCATCGAGATAAGGTCAACGACGCCTTTTAACTGGTCTTCCAAACCAATCGGAATCTGCAAAGCTACCGCGTTTGCGCCGAGACGTTTTTCGATTGATTCGAATGAACGTTCAAAAGAAGCGCCGGCGCGGTCTAATTTATTGATGAAACAAATTCTGGGAACTTTATATTTATCGGCTTGACGCCAGACGGTTTCCGATTGCGGCTCAACACCGGCAACGCCGTCAAAAACGGCAACCGCGCCGTCGAGAACGCGCAGAGAGCGTTCGACTTCCATCGTGAAGTCAACGTGACCGGGCGTATCAATAATGTTAATTCGGTGTTCAATCCCGCTGCGCGTCCAGAAACAGGTCGTCGCGGCTGAGGTAATCGTAATCCCGCGCTCTTGCTCCTGTTCCATCCAGTCCATCGTCGCTGTTCCTTCGTGAACCTCGCCGATCTTATGCGAAACACCGGTGTAGAAAAGCACACGCTCGGTCGTCGTGGTTTTACCCGCGTCAATGTGCGCCATTATGCCGATGTTTCTAAATTTGTCTAATGTAATCTTTGACATACTGCTTTGTTCGTTGTTAGTTGTTCGTAGTTAGTTGTTACTTCGTTTTCCGCAACGAACAACCAGCTACGAACCACGAACCAATCAATTAAAATCTATAATGCGCAAAAGCCTTGTTCGCATCCGCCATACGGTGAACATCTTCTCTTTTCTTCACCGCCGCGCCGCGACCGTTCATCGCGTCAATCAATTCGCCGACCAGACGATCCTGCATCGTTTTTTCACCGCGCTGACGGGCGTAATTTACAATCCAGCGAATCGCCAAAGTGTTTTTTCGGTCGCGCGTAACTTCCAAGGGAACTTGGTAGGTCGCGCCGCCGATTCGTCGTGATTTGACTTCCAAAGCCGGAGCGACGTTCTCCAAAGCTCTCTTAAATACCTTCAAAGGTTCTTCGCCCGTTTTATCGGCGACTTTTTTCATCGCGCCGTAAAAAATTTGTTCGGCAATAGACTTTTTGCCCTTGAGCATTACGCCGTTAATAAATTTGGTAACCACGACGCTGTTATAAATCGGGTCCGGCAAAACTTCTCTTTTTTCTGCAACTCTTCTTCTTGGCATATTGAAAATTCCAAATTTCAGATTTCAGATTTCAGATTCGCACTTTAATTTGGAATCTGGAATCTGGAATCCGCTAATTACTTTCCGCCTTTCGGTCTCTTCGCTCCGTATTTCGAGCGTCCCTGATTGCGGTTGGCAACGCCCGATGAATCAAGTGTTCCGCGAATAACGTGATAGCGCACGCCTGGCAGGTCTTTGACGCGACCGCCGCGAATCAAAACAATCGAGTGTTCCTGCAAATTGTGTCCAATGCCCGGAATATAAGTCGTAACTTCAATTCCGTTGGTCAGACGAACACGCGCCACTTTTCGCAGAGCCGAATTCGGTTTTTTCGGCGTTTGCGTGTAAACGCGGGTGCAAACGCCGCGCTTCTGCGGATTGGCTTGCAGCGCAGGACTCGCCGTTTTGTATTTCACGACCTTGCGACCTTTGCGAACTAACTGATTAATTGTCGGCATAATTTCTTTCGTCGGCGCTTCATTTCGCCCTTTCTTTCAAAACCAATTTCAAATAAAAACAAAAAGTAACCCGTTACCTGTCTCTTACCGAACTAAATTCGGCAGTTAGCACAAGCGGCTACCTGCAAATAAACTAAACTGATTATTTTTAACGGGAAATTCTTTTAAGAAAGCGCAACCCTGAAAAACTTCCCTTTCTCAACTTTTCTGTAGCGTGACCTTCTAAAGATTTTCTACCGAATCGAATTTACCAAAGGCGATTCGATGACTGTTTTGTCCTAAACGTTGGAGCTAAATTTCAAATCAAGCCGACGTTTAGTTTTACGCCACAATATTTGTCGCGCGTTTGATCTCTCAAACGCCTCGCGCTTTCAAAGCAAACAATCAACCGCATTGTTTGCTACAGACCAAAGTCCGAAATTTCAAACTATAATTTTTGAGAGGGGATTTGTCAAGTGAGCTTTTGCACAAGCAGAAATTTCTTTGTAGAATTTGATTTTTTTAAGAAATAAACTTCTTAAGGCAATTATGAATAGCTACGAAAAATTTTTGGATAAATTCGACGAAAATAATTGGTTTTCGGTTTTGGATGAGTTACAGCCCGAAATCCATAAGGTTGACCGGAATGCGATGCAAATTTGGTTTCGCTTTTACCCTTTGGAACTGCGCCGCTATCTGGAATCGGCGGAAGATAAGGAAAAAGCGCAGCAGAAATTTGTGATGCAGGGAGATTTTGAACTAAAAAATCAAATTGATTCCTCGCATAAATTTCTTTACGGGCATCGCTTTTGGAGAGAAGTCAAAGCCGAAATCGAAAAACGCGCAGAAGCGTTTAATAATGAAAACACTGATTTGAAAAGCGAAATCAGACAAATCGCTCAAGCCGTCGCCGAAAAGACAAAATCCGATAAATCTTTAACCCTTGGTATCGCGGCGGTCGGTCTGATGACGCTCGATCAGGTCGGATTGGAAGATTTTAAAAACGCAAAAGGCGAAACGGAAAAACCGAAAGGGCTTTTAAAGAAGTCGCCAGACCAAATTGTGCAGGAACGCGCTAAAGACGATTCGCAAGGCATTTTCGGTTTTCTTAAAACGGTTGATAAAAAATTCACCGTAACTTACGACGAAACAAAATCTGACGGAAAATTTCCAATCATCAATGCCGAAGAACTCGCCACCGCTTCGGCGCGCGACCAGTCGAAAAACTGGAAAGCGATGGACGAACGCTGCTGGGAAGGAGTAATTCCCGTTGAATGCCGTTCGGCGAGTTGCGGAACTTGCTGGATCGGCGTTCTTGAAGGCGAGGAAAAACTCTCCGAGGTGGCGCGTTTGGAAAGAAAACAAATGAAGGTTTTCGGTTACAGGCAACCGGACGAAGCGAAACCGTTTTTGCGTTTAGCTTGTCAGGCAAAAGCTCACGGCAATGTCAGTATTGTTATCCCGCCTTGGAACGGCGTTTTCGGTAAAGCGGTTTACGGCGTGGAAAAGGTCGAGTTAGAGCCGGTAACAACTTCGGCAAAGAAACTGCGCGAAACAATTTCCGAAGTAATGAGCAGCACTGATTAATTTTATTTTTTTGAAACAACGGATTTGCGCCGATTCACACGGATTTAATTTTAATTTTTAATCTGTGATAATCTGTGTCAATCCGTTGTTTTTCTCTTTTATTTTATGGATAAAACTGAGCAAACCGCCGTTTTCCCGCCGATTCTTTTGGTTTTATTCGCCGTTTTGCTCTGGAGCACGGGCGGGCTTTTTATTAAATGGACGACGCTCGACGCTTTCGCGGTCAATGCCGGACGCTCGCTTTTCGCCGCGCTCACGGTTGCGGTTTTTACATATTATAAAGGATTAAGGCTCGATTCCTTCACGCTTTTAAGCTCGTTTCTTTACGCCGGAACGCTGACCTGTTTTGTTTACGCGACGAAAGCAACTTATGCCGCGAACGCGATTTTTCTGCAATACACCGCGCCGATTTATATCCTGATTTTCGCGCCTCTTATTTTAAAGGAAAAATTTCGCCCGACCGATCTGCTCACCGTCATTTTTTGTCTCGCCGGAATGAGCTTTTTCTTTCTCGAATCTCAAAATGTGGAAACTCAGCTCGCGCCGAATGTTTTTCTGGGAAATATCGCCGGGCTTGCTTCGGGGCTTTTCTTCGGGCTTTATTTCGTAATTCTTCGCCATCCGCGCTCGCTGGCGAATAGAAATCCGGCGTTGTCGGTTTTTTACGGCAATATTTTAATCGTTTTGTTGATGATTCCCATTATTTCGGGCAATCCGCCGGCGCAGATAAATTCAAACGATATTTTCGCCATTTTATTTCTGGGAATTTTTCAAATCGGATTGGCTTACGTTTTATTTACCAAAGGCATTGCCGGAGGCGTCCGCTCTCTGGACGCCAGCATCATCGGTTTTATCGAGCCGCTTCTAAATCCGGTCTGGGTTTTCCTCTTTCTCAGCGAGCGTCCGAGCGTTTGGGCAATCACCGGCGGAATCATAATCATTGCGGCGGTCGCGCTTCACACATTTTTCAATTCGCGCTCTCGCATAAAAATCAAGCCCGTAAATTAGAATCAGTGTAAAGAGATTTCGAGCGTTTTGAGTCCCGCCTTCAGGGGGCTTTTTGCTGAGGACGCAAAAAAACAAACGCGCTCAAAATAATGACTAAAATTAACCCGACGGCAGCCGCAGCCGTTTTCAGCCGGAAGCGAGGATTTGGGTTTAACTGTTTGGTCGTTCGCGCCGGAATCGTTTTTTCCCGAAGAGGTTCCCCATTTTCATTTGAATCTTCAATTACCAGCCGGACTTCCCGTGTTTTTTCAATTTCGACAAAAGAAGGCGGCGAGGCGGGCTGTTCTTCGATTTTTCCGATGAAGCGATAGCCTTCCGTCCAGCGCGTTTCGATAAAGCGCGGATTTTCCGGGTTTTCCTCTAAGCCGCGCCGAATCGCGCCGACCGCTTTGGTCAAAGCCGTGTCGTAAACGTCGCGCCCGTCCCAGAATTTTTCGAGCAGCTCGTCGCGTTTGACCAATCGGTCACGGTTTTCGATTAAATAAAGGAGAATTTGAAACGGACGATTGGCGAGCCGGATTTGCTCGCCGTCATTGCGGATTAAAACTCTCTTTTCCGGTTCGAGCCGAAATTCTTCAAAAAGATAAATTTTTCCCGAATCAAGCGTCAACGGCATAATTACTCTATTTCTTAATGTTTAGAGTCCCGCCTTCAGGCGGCTTTCCGCTTAGCAAAAGCCTGCTAAAGCAGGGACTCAAAACGCTTGAAAATTGTTAAAGAACTTAGTTTACAGAGTAATAATTTCTTCGCATTAATTTCGCATATTTTTCAGGATTTTTTCTTTCCATCAATTTATAACTTTTCTCATTACCGACGCAAGCTTTTTTTTCAAACATAATGCGAAGACGAATAGAAATAATCGCGATTGAACGCGAGCGAATCGTGCAATTTTCCGGCAAGCTGGTTTGCCCGGAATGTCAAAAAGCTCAAACGGCTAATTTTCGCCGGATAGTCGCGGCAGGCATAGAGCTTTTGAAAGCCTGTTTTTTTAAGTTGAAGCAGTTGCTTTAGCGACAGGATTTGTCGGGCGCACTGATATTGAACAGCCGACTCAATCGTATAGAAACCTCGATTCACACAGCGGAGGGTTGATGTATCGCGCCGCTTATCGCAATCTTGGCACGGTCAGCAATCCGGTCAATTCTTATGTGATGAATTGGACGGTCAATGTTAGCGGAGCTGCGCCAACAGACGCCGGAACTTATCAAGCCGCGCCGCGCTGGACTGAACTCAGGCGCAGCGCGGCAGGCGCATTGAGCGTCTTTGATCAGGGTACTCACGCTCCCGACCCGGTTAGCGGCACGGGGCGAAATCGCTGGCTGGGCGGCATCGCGCAGGATAATCAAGGTAATCTTGCTCTAGGATTTTCTCGCTCAGGTCCGGGCGCGGGAGAATTCCCGGACATCGTTTGGGCTGGACGCACGGGAGGTCAAACCTCAGCCGGCATGATGAACGAAGGCGAAGCGACGATGTTCGCCAGCACCGGCTTCCAGGGAGGCTTCGGTTCAAACACCACCAGTTATTGGGGTTTTTACAGTATGATGACTGTTGACCCGTCGGACAACTGTAATTTCTGGTATACCAACGAATATCGCATTGCCGCGAATGAAGGAGACCTTAACCTGAATCCGTTTAGATGGAATACTCGAATCGGGAAATTTAAATTTCCGACCTGCGCCGCCGCCCCCCGGGGACAAATCGCCGCCAACGTTACATATTGCAGCACTGGGGCTCCGGTCAACAACGCTCGTGTGGCGGCAAACGCCGGAAACTTCATCCGAACGACTAACGCCAGTGGAAGTTTAATCTCCAACATCATCGCCGCGCCCGGAAATTACACGGTAACAGCCGGTAAAGACAATCTGTCTCCCGCGTCATTAGCTTCAACGAGCGCAAGTGTCGTGGACGGAAACGTAACGACCGTAAATCTATGTTTGAACGGAGTTGACGTTGAAGCGACGACTGCCGCGATTACGGGCGAATCGTGCGCCCTCAACAACGCCGCCGATCCTGGCGAGACAATGACGGTTAATCTCGGCTTGAAATTTGTCGAAGGCAGCCCGACATCAAATTTGACGGCGACGCTTTTGCCGACCGGCGGAGTAACTAATCCGGGCGCGCCGCAAAATTACGGCTCGTTAAATACGGACGGAACTCCGACGACGCGGAGCTTCACTTTCACGGTCGCTCAAAATGTCGTTCCCGAAACTTTAATTACACTAAGGCTTGAACTGACGGACACATCGTCGAATTTGGGAACCGTAACTTATACAATACCCGTCGGCAGAAAAAATGATCCCGGACAAGCCTTTAATTACACAGGCGATTCGGTTACCGTTCCTGCCAATGAGGAAAGAACCATTACCGTTGATGTCAGCGGCGTTTCCGGCACAATTGAAGATTTGGATTTCATCATTAGGGAGAAAACGGAAAATTCGACAACTTTGCCCGGAATTGCACATACCAGAATCGGCGATCTGGAGTTGAATTTGACTTCGCCGCAAGGGACGACTGTCAGATTGATTTATTGGATGAAAGGTATGACAGGCAATTTAGCCGGTTGCGAATCTGACAACATCATTAACACTACACTTGATGATTCTGCGAGCGTCTCGGTTGATGATGCCTGTCCGGGAGCAAGTGAAACTTCAGGACCGTTAAGCGGAAAATTCAAACCGAACAGTCCGCTCTCGGCTTTTAACGGCGTAAATCCAAACGGAACTTGGACGCT
>DATHTS010000756.1:0-4164 GCA_035462935.1 Pyrinomonadaceae bacterium | reverse complement strand
GTTGGCGAGTTCCACGCCTAACTGCCCATAGTCCCAACTGCTTCCAAGCCCGCCGTAAATTTCCGACGACGGGAAAACAAATCCTCTGCGTTTTGATAAAGATACGATTGTTTCGATATTTGGTGCTGACATAAATTATTTTGTTCGTTGTTCGTCCTTAGTTGCAAATTGGATTTGGGTCAGATTTCCAAAAAATCAAACAGATTCCCTCCCGCAAATCGCATAAATTTCAAAAAGAATTATTCTACAACGGACAACGAACAACGAACAACGAACAAAACAAAAAAAAGGACGACCGAAGCCGTCCAAAGATACAGGGGAACGTGAGCTGCGAGGCAAAATCACCGCGTCGGAACGGGCGGAGTCGCGCCCGGCGGGACAATCCAAAGCTCATACATCGTGCTTTCGCGTGTGCCGCCCTGCGTAACTAAAATTCTTCGCGGGTCTAATCCGCGTGATTTAATCAGATAATCCAAGGTGCGCTTGGTCAATGTTTCCACTCTCCGACTTCGCTGGCTGACTCTGTCGGTTCCCTGATACATAATTATGTAGCCTTGCGTATCGGGGCGATTTTGCAGCTCGATTACGAAAGCGTCGAGCCGCGCCTTATCGTCGTCAAAGGAAAGCGACTGGAATTCGTCGAACCTCAGCGGCGTCGGGGGAATAATTTTGGGCGGAATTTCTATAAAGGTCGGAACGGAAATTCTCTGGCGGCATTTCGCATCCCAAATTCCGCCGTCGTTGACATCAAGTTCAGCGCGAACGGTTTGCCCGCCTAAACCGGTTGAGTCAATCGTAATCGAAGACGTTCCCAAACCGCTTGTGATTCGGGCGTTTGAAGGCGAAACTCTCCACGCATAATTAATCGGCGTCGGAGAATCGCTCACGGCGTTAAAAGCCGCAAAAGTTATCAAATCTCCTTCCGTTACCCGTTCCGGTCCTTCCAAACGAACATCATACGGGCACGGGCGGCTGATGGTTTCTTCGACATATCTTAAACAAACGCAGTTTTTTCTATCTCTGACAATATCTATGTCTTTGACATACGACTTGCCGTTTGGAAATTCGACTTCGAGGCGATGAGTTCCCGGAGCGAGATAAAATTCCGAAGGATTGTTTACGCCGCTCATTCCGACAAACTGACCGTTGACCCGCACCGAATAAGCAACCGGCGAGGTTTTTACCGTCAAAGTTCCCATGTTTCTCGGTCTCCGGTTATTCTGCCCGAAAGTCGAAACCGCTGTAACTCCAAAGGTTAAAATTAAAACCAAAATGAAAAGAAATTTAAATTTGATTATTCGCATCTCCCTACCTCTCTAATCTAACAACAAAAAGTCAATCCGTTTCCAACAAATGAAGGAAAGCGTTTTATTTAATTTTAAAAACGCTTTCCTGTTCAAAATTTATTCAATTTCCTCTTCCGTCTCCTGATCTTTCCGACGACCGAATTTTCGCCGCGCCGCTAATCCGATTCCGGCTAAACCGGTTCCGAACAGTAAAATTGTCATCGGCTCAGGTATCGGCTCGGTCGGCGGCGTTGGCGTCTGCGTCCCGGGCGTAGGTGTTTGAGTTCCCGGCGTCGGCGTCTGAGTTCCCGGTGTAGGTGTTTGAGTCCCCGGTGTCGGCGTTTCAGTCGCGGGCGTAGTAGTCGGTGTTCTCGTCGGCGTATCATCGTCGTCATCCCACGGAATAAAGAAAAACGGGACAGCCGCTAACGGTAACAAAGCCCAATACGGAAAACCGCCTCTTGGAGTCGGTGGCACAACACAGTCGCAGACATCTTCTTCCACGACATCAACCCGCGTTTCGACAATTACGCGATCATCCTGCGGCGGAGTCGGCTGCGGTTTCGCATCCGAGCCGGTGTCATTATTTTTGAAAGAAATTATTTCATTCGACAACCGGAGCTCGGAAAATCCGCCGTTGTTCGCTTTGCCGGGTTTGGCGTTTACTACTTCGACAACTTGATTAAAACGAACAGGCGCTGCATTTACGGTAAAAACCGTCAGCAGCGAATATAAGACGACAGCCGAAAGAAGGAATCTAAAGTTTGAATCTCTCATCTTTTTTACCTAGCTGAAATTTATTTCAGTGTGAAACACACCGACTTTAAATTTCGGAAAAATTTGAAAAAGAAAAATCTGTCAGGTTTGCTAAAACACTATAGCAAAGTTTTATAAAAAATGCACCAACTTTTTAATTTCTGAAAGCTAACTAGCTAAACCCCGACATTTAATGCAAGTTTTTCACACATTGAAAAGTCGTATTAAAACGGAATTTCCAGAAAATTTTTGTTTTTTTTCAATTTATTTTCCAAAAAAAACACAACCTTTTGAAAATGCCCTGTTTTCTTACACTTTCAAATGGGTTGTGTTTCCAATTTTGAGTTAATTTTGAGATTAACTTCCCGCGCCGGCTTCTTCTTTCAAAATCGCCCGCCGCGAAAGTTTTATTTTATTTCCCTCTTTGCCGATACATTTAACCATAATCTGCTGACCTTCTTTCAGCTCGTCGCGCACGTCCTTCACGCGGCGGTCGGAAATTTCCGAGATGTGCAAAAGCCCGTCAACGCCGGGGAAAATCTCAACGAACGCGCCGAAATCAACGATTCGGTTTACCGTTCCGAGATATGTTTCGCCAATTTCAGCTTCAGCCGTTAGCGCGCGGATGCGATCAACCGCCGCCTGCGCCGCCGTGCCGTCAGCGGTTGCGATATTGACCGTGCCGTCGTCGGAAATATCAATTTTCGCGCCGGTTTCTTCCGTTATCGAGCGAATCATTTTACCGCCCGGTCCGATTACGTCGCGGATTTTATCAGGGTTAATTTGAATGGTAATGATTCGCGGCGCGTAAGGCGAAATCTCTGCGCGCGGTTCGGCGATTGCCTGCGTCATTATATTCAAAATAAATAAACGTCCTTTTCTGGCTTGTTCGAGCGCTTCGGATAAAATTTGAGCGTTGATTCCGCTTGTTTTAATATCCATCTGCAAAGCCGTAATGCCGTCGTTTGTTCCGGTCACTTTAAAATCCATATCGCCGTAATGGTCTTCAGCCCCGGCAATATCGGTTAGAATCGCGTAGCGATTGCCCTCCATAACCAAGCCCATCGCAACTCCCGCCACCGGCTTTTTAATCGGAACGCCCGCATCCATCAAACTCAAACAGCCTCCGCAGACAGATGCCATTGAACTTGAGCCGTTAGATTCGGTGATTTCGGAAACAATTCGGATTGTGTAAGGAAAATCGCTCTCGTCAGGCATAATCGGCTCAAGCGCGCGACGCGCTAAATTGCCGTGTCCAATTTCGCGGCGGCTGGTCGAGCCAAAACGCCCGGTTTCGCCGACCGAGTAGGGCGGAAAATTATAATGCAGGAGAAAACGCTTGCGAATTTCGCCCGTTTCCAAATCGTCCACAAATTGCTCGTCTTCTTTCGTGCCGAGCGTGGTTGTAACCAGCGCCTGAGTTTCGCCGCGCGTGAAAAGCGCCGAGCCGTGAACACGCGGAAGCCAGCCGACTTCGCAGTTCACCTGTCGGATTTCCGAAAACTTGCGCCCGTCTGGTCTGCGGCGATTGCCTAAAATATCTTCACGAAAGATTTTTTCCTTCAAATGCGAGAAAACTTTTCCAGCCATCTGGCGCATTTCCGGCTGATCTTCCGGGTAGCTTTCGATTGTTTCTTTTTTCAAACTATCAACCGCAGCATAAGAAGTTAATTTGTCCTGCCCGGTCGTGCTGAGGGCTTCGCGTAAGCGGTCGCTGTATTTTTCTTCAATTTCCGTTATTAATTGTTCATTCAACTTGGGCGCTTCAAATTCACGTTTCTGTATTTCTAAAGCCTTGTAAAGTTCCTTTTGCCAGAGACAGAGGCGCTTAATTTCCTTGTGCGCCAGCATTAAAGCTTCAACCATAATCTGTTCCGAAACTTCCTTGGCTTCAGCTTCGACCATAACGACCGCTTCCTCAGTTCCGGCGACCACTAAATTCAATTCCGATTCGCGCCTCTCATCATACGTCGGATTTATCAAATATTTTTCGTCCTTTAATCCGACGCGGACGCCGGCAATGGGGTTTTCAAACGGAATGTCCGACAAATACATCGCCAAAGACGCGCCCGTTATTGCGATAACATCCGGGTCGTTTGCTTCATCGGCGGAAATCACGGAC
>DATHTS010000755.1:0-4092 GCA_035462935.1 Pyrinomonadaceae bacterium | reverse complement strand
TTTTTGATTTGGAACTCAGCAATTTCTTACATTCTGGGTTTCTTTCAAAAGGGTTCCAAGAAAAAATTTCTCTATTTTGGGCTGATTTATATAGTGATTTTTCAAAACCTATTTTATATTCTTTCGGAAATTACAACTCCGAATATTTCTAATCAAAATCAAACCTTCGTTGTTGCCATTCAGCCAAACATTCCGATGAGCGGTTTGGACGACAAAAAATGGTTGTACCTTCGTCAGCGCCACATCGAATTAGCCGAAAACGCTTTGCGGCAAATCAACGAACAACGAACAACGAACAACGAACAATCTACAATCGTCATTTTCCCCGAATCGCCGATGAATTTTATGTATGCGCGCGATGAGGAATTCCGGGAATTTTTAAGAGGTTTCGCTTCGAGAAATAATGTCCACGTTCTTTTCAATTCCGCCGAGCCAAGCGCGAAAGGCGACAGATTTCATAATTCCGCGGTGATGGTTAATGAGCGGGGCGAAAAAATTGTGCAGTATGATAAAATCCACCTGATGCCGTTTGGCGAGTATATGCCTTTGTCGGAATTGGTCGGGCAAATCCTGCCGCCGATGGTCGGAAATTTCGCTTTCGGCGAGGAATACGATCTGGTTCCGCTGGGCGAGGCGCGGGCAGGCGTGATGATTTGTTTCGAGTCGCATTTTCCCGGTTTATCGAATGAATTTGTCCGCAACGGCGCTGACGCTTTGATTGAAATTACAAACGACGGCTATCTCGGAAACACGCCTGTTTTGCGGCAGCATCTGGCAAATGCCGTTTTCCGCGCGGTTGAAACGAATCGTCCGGTTTTGCGCGTTACGAATGTCGGCATAACGGCTTTTATTAATGAGCGCGGCGAAGTTTTAGACGCGGCTGATGTTTACACCGAAGCCACGCGGATTTGGACGGTTGGAAAATCCGACGGCGGGCAAACCGTTTATGTGAAATACGGCGATTGGTTCGCTGTGCTTTGTCTCATTATTAGTCTAGGATTATTGTTTCTTACTTTTTTGAAAAATAGCCGCAATAATGCGCAAAATACGCAAAGATAATTTTGAGAATTTTGCGGCTTTTTGCGGCAATTAAAATATGGAATTAAGCGAATTACAAACAAAATTTGAAGAATTAAAAGAGAAAGTCCGGCAGCTCGGGAGGTTTCTTTGACGCGCCTCGCAAACAAGCCGAGCTTGAAAATTTAGAAAGACAAATCTCCGAGCCGGATTTTTGGAATGACCAGGAACGGGCGCAAAAGATTGTGCAGGAAAGAAGCCGCGTTGAAAGAGCTTTGCAGGCGCAGGAAAAATTTGAAACGGCGCTTTCCGACGCGGAGGTTTTACTCGAATTTGCGGAAACCGACGCGAGTTCTTTGAACGAATTAAATCAGCTTCTCGAAAAGCTCGAAACCGAAGTTTCCGAAGCGACGACCGAAGCCTTGCTTTCGGGGCAAACCGACGCAAATAATGCAATTTGCTCGATACAATCGGGCGCGGGCGGAACCGACGCGCAGGACTGGGCGCAGATGCTTCTCAGAATGTATCTTCGATGGGCGGAAAAGAAAGGCTTTAAAGCTGAAGTTTTGGACGAACAAGCCGGAAGCGAAGCCGGGATCAAATCGGCGACTTTTCGCGTCGAAGGCGAATATGCTTACGGCTTGCTTTCAACCGAAGCGGGCGTTCATCGCTTAGTGAGAATTTCGCCGTTTAATTCGGGCGGAAGCCGCGAAACATCATTTGCTTCAATGTTTGTTTCGCCGGAAATTGACGAAAATATCGAGGTTGATATTCAAGATAAAGATTTGCGCGTTGACACTTATCGCTCGTCAGGCGCGGGCGGTCAGCACGTAAATGTAACGGACAGCGCGGTGCGAATTACGCATTTGCCGACCGGAATTGTCGTAACGTGCCAAAACCAGCGTTCGCAGATTCAAAACCGCGCGATGGCAATGCAGGTTTTGCGCTCGCGGCTTTATGAACTTGAACTTGAAAAACGGCAGGCGGAATCCGCCGAGCTCGAAGCGAACAAACAGGATATTTCCTTCGGCTCGCAGATTCGCAATTACGTTCTGCACCCGTATCGGCTGGTAAAAGACACGCGCACAAAATTTGAAAAATCCGATGTCGAAGCGGTTTTGGATGGCGAGATTGACGAATTTATAAAGGAATTTCTGCTTTGGAAAAAGATCGGAAAATAAAAAGCAGGCAGCGGCACTTCGCAGTAATCAGGAAACTTGACTGCCAACTGCCGCCGCCTACTGCTAACTGATTAGAAATGGCAACTGAGGTTAAAAAAGAAACAGCTTCGTCAAAACCACAAACGCGGAGCGGGGAAATTGCCGCCATCGTTCTGCTGGCGCTCGCGGTTCTGGTTTTTCTTTGTTTGGTGACTCACAATCCGAACGATTGGTCGCTGAATACCGCAAGCTCGCAGCCCACGCAGAATTGGGTTGGAATTTTCGGTTCGGTGGTGTCTGATTTGCTGTTTCAAATTATTGGTCTGACGGCGTATTTTGTTCCCGTTTTGCTGGCTTTGATCGCCTGGCGCGTTTTTCAAACAAAAGTTCCGTATCCTTCCGTGGGCAGTATTTCCGGTTATTTATTTTTTGTCGTTTCCGCTTCGAGCTTGTTTAGTTTGATTGGCTGGCGCGGCGGTCTGCTCGGAGCGTTTTTTGCTCAAAATTTGGCTTGGCTGTTAGGAACAATCGGCGCGGCAATCGTCCTGACGGCAATCTTTGCCGCATCGCTTTTACTGATTACAAATCTTACATTCGGCGCGTTTTCCGGCAGTATAGATTTAGCTATGGAAAATCTCCGCATACGTTTGAACGAATGGCGCGATAAAAGGCGCGAAGCGCGGAAACAAGCGATTATAGAAAGAGAGGAAAAAATTCAAGCCGCGCCGCCGGTTGAAAAAACCAATAAGCCCACTATTTCGGTAGGCGAAACGCTTCCCGACAAAGCCAAAGAGAAAACCGTCCGCCAAAAAGCTGCTTCAGTTTTCGGAAGATTTACCGAACAACCTGAGAAAGCGGAAGAGAAACCGGAAATTATCGAAGAGCCGATAATTGAAGAGATTGAGGAGTTTACACCGACAATTTCCGTTTCCGAAAAATCCGAGCCGCAGCTGGAAAATCAAATTCCGATTGAAAATAAACGGGTTGATTTGATTGGCGAAGCCGAAAATATTCCGATCACGCCGATGCAGCACACAGGCGAACTCGATGCCGAGTTTTTGGAAGAAAAAGAGGAAGAAGCGCAGCCTAAAGAACCGCAGAATTACGACGATTACCTTCTGCCAAGCCCCGAATTTCTATCCTCGCCGCCGCCGCATCTCGAGCAAAAGGATGAGGAGTTGCTCTCAATTGCGAAGGAACTCACGGAAAAAACTCAGGAATTTAACGTAACCGGAAGCGTAAAACACATCTGCCAGGGTCCGGTCGTTACGACCTACGAATTCAAACCCGATCCGGGCGTTAAATATTCGCGCGTAACGGGTTTGGTTGACGATTTGTGTCTTGCGCTGAAAGCCGAATCAATCCGCATTGATCGCATTCCGGGCAAGGCTTACGTCGGTATCGAAGTCCCGAACCGCCAGCGCGAAACGATTTTTCTGCGCGAAGTTGTCGAATCGAAAAAGTTTCAGGATTCAAACTCGCTTTTGACCATCGCGCTCGGCAAAAAAATTGACGGGCTGAATTACATTGCCGACCTCGCCAAAATGCCGCATCTTTTGATTGCGGGGGCGACCGGTGCGGGAAAGTCAGTCGGCGTAAATACGCTGGTCGTTTCGATTTTGTATAAGGCGAAGCCGGACGAGGTGAAATTTATAATGGTTGACCCGAAACGCCTCGAACTCGGGCTTTACGCCGATATTCCGCATCTGGCAACGCCGATTATTACCGACCCGAAACGCGCCGCGATTTCGCTGAAATGGGCAGTTTCCGAGATGGAACGCCGCTACAAGGATCTGGCAGGCTGGGGCGTGCGGAACATTGACGGCTACAACACAGAAGTCAAAAGAAAAAATGCGCTCGAACAATTCGACGATAACGGCGAGCCGCACCGACCTTTGCCGTATATTGTGATTAT
>DATHTS010000754.1:0-3850 GCA_035462935.1 Pyrinomonadaceae bacterium | reverse complement strand
TGAAGAAAATAAATTAAACCCCGGGCGAAAGGTAGTTGCCGTGCTTCCGTTTGCGGCGGACGAAAGTCTGAAAGAAGAGGAAGAATTAAGCGTCGGGCTGGCGCAGGTTTTGACCCGCGAGCTTGGAAAAGTCACTCAAATTTCGGTTTTACCGACGTTTGTGCGCGAGGCAATCGGCAATAAAACGGCTGCCGAAACTCTGGAGATGGGACAGCAGGTGGGCGCGACGCACATTTTACGCGGAACCTTACACAAAACAGCGAATGCGGTTGAAGTTTTTGCGGAGCTGGTAAATGTAGCGGACGGAAGAGTGGTTTGGTCGGAAAAATTCAACGAGCCGATTGTGGAGTTGCCGAGACTGCAAAATTCAATCTCCAGCCATGTCCTGAGCGCTTTGACCATCGAGCTTTCCGCTGCCGAAAAACAGGGAATCAACAAAAAATACACCGAAAACAGCGAAGCTTATCAATTTTATCTGGTCGGGCGTTACCAGCTTTCTAAACGTTCACAGGAAAATTTGAATAAGGCTATTCAAAGTTTTACAATCGCGCAGGAAAAAGACCCGAATTTCGCTCTGGCTTACGTCGGATTAGCCGACGCTTACGCCCTGCTTTATCTTTACCAAACGCCGCCGCCGAAAGACGCTCATCAAAAGGCGAGAGAAAATGCGGAGAAAGCGCTCGCGCTTGATAATACCCTGGGTGAAGCCTACGCTTCGCTTGGATTGATAGAATTTTACGGCGAAAGAAATATCGCGCAAGCCGAGAATTTTTACCGGAAGGCAGTCGAACTGAATCCCTCGTATGAAAACGCGCATCACTGGCTCGCATTGGCATTGGCGGCGCAGGGAAAAGAAGAAGCTCTAACGGAAATCAAAGCTGCCAAACAGCTTGTGCCAAATTCCCCGGCAATTATTACGGCGGCAGGAATCGTTCATTTTTACCTGCGGCAGCTTGAGCTAGCCGAGCGCGACGCGCAAAAGGCGCTGAGAATTGACGAGGGAACAGTTTCTGCGCTCGGTCTGCTGCGCTGGGTTGCCATTCTTCAAGGAAAATACGATGACGCTCTCGCTTACCAGCAAAAAGAAAAATTGTTCGGCGGCGGTGAAGAAACCGTCACGTCGCTGTTGAATCTGGCTCAGGTGCAAGCCGCTAGAGGCGACCGCGACGCCGCGCTTGGCAGCTTGAATAAAGTCTTCGCCGATGCAAACTATCAAAAAATGCCTGAATACCAAGCCTACGAAGTCGCGCTGGTCTATATCTTTTTAGATCAGAAGGACAAGGCTTTTGAATTTTTGAAGGAAGCTAAGAAAACCTACCGCGCGAATTTTATCGCTTCCGATCCCCGGCTCGATAAAATCCGTAATGATTCCAGATTTCAGGCGTTGGTAAGTTCTTCCGGCTGAAATTTCCAAAACAGATAAAAAAATCTACCGTTCTGAAAATATAATACTTTTAAAATAAAGCGGGGAGACGTCTCCCACACCGTCTCCCCTTTTTTTCGCACCGATTACAGGGCGTAACCGGTAACGAAATCTATCTCGATTTTTAGTGATTATCTATAAATCACTTACCTAACCCAAGGAAATTAATATTTCTATTTACCTTTGTTCTAATGGTAGTTTATACTTAATGAATTGTTAATTATCTTTAATAATTGAACAATTGTATAAAATTTGCCACAATCGTTAAGAGATGTCAAGTAAAAATTCAACAAAAGTTGAAAAATTAGAATTTGTCGAAAGATTAATCGAAGTTTGCGGCACTTCGCAGCCTGCCGAGATTGCACGATTGTTGAATGTTTCCTATCAGGCGGCGAAAAATTATTTGCAGGGTAGGATGCCCGACACGCATGTTTTGCTGACTATTTCCGAGCGCACGCCCTATTCGCTTCATTGGCTTTTAACCGGACGCGGGGGAAAATTTGCGGAAAATACTGAAAAAAAAGACGAAGAAGTATTTTCCGACGAAATGCGGGCATTTGTCAGACGCGAGTTTTTTTCTGTGCTTAATGAAGTTTCAAGCGGACAGACCGATACTGTCCCACCAAAAATAGTGGTTTTATCGCCTGAAAAAATTAAGGAGGAAAAGGTAATGGGAGAACCCGTCACTTTTCCTGTCGAGCAACAGTAAAACTATTGCTGCGGAAAAATTACTATTGTCCGAATAACAAATTCAGATATTCTTGGACAAAAATTAAAATGGAGTTTTCCGCTTCTTCTTGGTTTGTATTAGTAACGGTTAATGACCCGGTGCCATCGGAAGTTGGGGGATCGGTTTCGCAATCGCAGGTTATTCCGCCGCCGGTCATATCACCTTCGCAGGTGTAACCACCGGATCCCATATCACCTTCACAAGTGTAACCACCAGATCCCATATCGCCTTCTGCGAAGGCAACCGAGCTAAAAAGACATACGACCAAAAAAAGTTTAAGCGTAAATTTCATTGTTTTTTCTCCTTGGGTTTTTACTTTTTTTTCTTGATACAAAAATGTATCGCGCATATAATATCAAAACTACCGTAAAAAAACTTATGAAAACTCTCCACACACAAACAACCGCTTTCGCTAAAAGGCTGTTTAAACTCGAAAGGTGCGGTAAATACGAGGAAGCTTTGGCGGAATTAACCGAAATTTGGGAAGACACAACTACCTTTCCGAATGTCGAAGAATTTGAATCGCGGTCGGCTGCGGAAATCATTTTACGATGCGGCAGTTTAATCGGGTTTCTCGGACACAGCAAACAAATTCCCAATGCTCAGGAAAAATCGAAAAATTTATTGACCGAAGCCCGTCACCGGTTTCTTGATATTTACGATATTGAAAAAATTGCCGAATGTGAAAACTATCTGGCGCTTGCCTACTGGCGCACAGGCGAATTAACCGAAGCTGAAACTTGGATAGAAGAATCTTTTTCTCATACTTTGCCCCTATCAAATCAAACAAGACTTTACTCAACAATTGTTAAATGCCTTGTGCATATTTCAGCCAAAAAGTATGAAGAAATCATTTCAATTCTTAGAAAACTGGAAAATGAATTTTTAAGTTTTGGTGATAATTGTCTTGTAGGAGATTTTTATAATAATTATGCAATAGCTTTGAAGAATTTGGGCGAAACTTCTGATGCGTTAAATAAACTCGAATTGGCAAGATACTACCACCAAAAATCCCGCCATTTGATTTATCTCGGAACGGTTGAAAACAACCTGGCGCAGCTTTACAAAGCTGAAAGAAAATTTATCAAAGCCCACGAAGCAAGTGACAATGCCGCGAAAATTTTCAAGCAAATAAAAGACCGGACAAGAGAAGGTTTTTCGCTCGACACCAAGGCACAGATTTATTTCGCCGAAGGAAAATATGCTGAGGCTTTGAAAACAATTGAAACGGCAGTCAAAATTCTCAGTAGAGGCGAAAATGCGGCGTATCTGACGGAAACTTATCTAACCAAAGCCAAAACCTTAATTTTTCTGGATGATTTTTCGGCGGCGACTTTCAGCTTGTTCGACGGCGTTCAGATTGCCAAAACTCAAATCAGCGAGGAAGCGGCGAAGAAGCTGGTTGAAGAATTTGAAAAAACTTTGCAGGAAAAAAATTCACCCCGACCAGCCGAAACAATTACCGATTTTGAAACTATTAGCGAAAATCTCGAACTCGTTATTCCGCCAACAATCGCTCATTACAATGAGTTTCAAGCCATTTGGATAAAAAACACGCATCTGGAAAGCCTCGGTTTGAAAAAAGGCTCGCTCGCCATTATTGCTAAAGAAAAGGTTCGGCGCGGGGATCTGGCGGCGATTGTCGAAATTGAAACCGAGGGAGTAAGCTGCGGCTTTTACGATGCCGATTTCGGAAT
>DATHTS010000753.1:0-3190 GCA_035462935.1 Pyrinomonadaceae bacterium | reverse complement strand
CGTCATCCGCAACGGCGCGAACGCTTTCAATATCGCCACATTCGGCTGAGATGTGACCGGGAACGTTTGGCTTGCCGATTTCGCGGTATTTTCCCAGAAATGTGGCGGAAATCGAGTCAGCGGTGCGCCCGTGAAAACCGCCCGCGAAAGTAACGATTTTCTCGCGCCCGGTCGCCATTCGCGCCATTCGCATCGCGTTCTCGTTCGCTTCGGTTCCCGAATTGCAGAAAAACGCTTTCGTGATTGATTCCGGCGAAATCGAAACTAATTTCTCAGCGGCTTGCGCGCGGATTTCCGAATAAACGAGATTCGAATAAAACAAAACCTTTTCGGCTTGGTTTTTCAGGGCTTCGACGACATGCGGATGCGAATGCCCGGTCGCGCAAACCGCGTGTCCGCCGTAAAGATCGAGATATTTTTTGCCCTCGCCCGTCCAAATCCACGCGCCGCGCCCGCGCTCAACGGCGATGTCCATCTTCGCGTAAGTTGCAAGTTGAAATTTTTCTTCTAAAACCTGGATTTCTTCAAAATTCATAAGTTTTTTCTGCCCGCGAAATATACGAAATAAGCGAAAAAGTTTTTTCGGAGCTGTGTAATCCGCCCTGGCTGCCGCGCGAGATTCTGTCGGTTTATTTCAAATATTTTTCTAAAACTCCGCGCCAGATTTCATAGCCTTTCGCATTCATATGCAGGTTGTCTTCAAGAAAAATATCCGGCATCGGTTCGCCGTTTGCGCTAAGCATCGGGCTGAAAACGTCAACGAATCGGGCGCTTTTGTCTTTTTCAATTTGCGCTTTTATCAGCTCATTGGCTTTGCGAAACTGTTCGGCGATTTTCCAGCGCGAAGGGCTCGGTTTAATCGAAATGTAAAAGATTTTCGTTTTCGGCAGTTTTTCGCGAACCATTCGGGCGAATCTCTGATATTCTTCAGCGACTTTTTCGGGCGAAGCGCCTTCGTTTACGTCGTTTTCTCCGGCGTAAAGCACAATTGTTTTCGGTTTATACGGCGCGACGATGCGGTCGAAATAATGATTGACATCTTCGAGCCGCGAGCCGCCGAAACCGCGATTGATAACTTTTAATTGCGGAAAACTGCTCCGAAGATTTTCCCACATCCGAATCGAAGAACTGCCGACGAACAGAACGGCATTCTCAGGCGGCGTCTGTCGGCGGTCAATTTCCGCAAAAGCGTTGATTTCCTTTTCCCAAATCTTTTCGCGGTCATATATCTGCGCCTGCGCGAACGCGGCGAAAAGAAAGATTGTAAATAATAAAACTGCTGCCAATTTTTTCATTTTGTTAGTTTTTGGATATTCTCCAACGAATATTTGAAAACTGATAAATTAACTTCGGAATGAGTGAAAGGTGATAAGGGAGAAGTTTTTACTTTTTACTTCTTACTTATCAGTTTTCACTTATTCCGAAGTTTTTCCATTTGCCAGACATTTCAAATATTTGCTGCCGAATACCAGTTTATGCGAATTACAAACGGATTAAAGAATTTAAGAAGCTGTTTGAAAACTCTAAATAGTCCGCGAAGCGGACAAATTTAATAGCGTCGGGAGAATCCCGACGTAAACGCGAAAAAAGTATTCCGACGCTGTAAGCGTCGAACAAAATGCGGATTTGTGCGTCCCTTTCAGGGACGGGCGATGCGTTCATCTCGCTCGTGGGGTTTCACCCGACGCTATTAAATTAGTCGCTTTCAGCGACAAAATCCGCAGTTTTCAAACTGCTTCTAAGGATTTGAACCCGTAAAAATCAATCCCGTTTTTTCATCCAGCCCGAACATCAGATTCATATTCTGCACCGCCTGTCCCGCCGCGCCTTTCACCAGATTATCAATCGCCGCAAAAACTACTGCCTGTCTGCCGTTTGAATGAACAGCGATGTCGCAGAAATTCGTCATTTTTACCCAGTTGATGTCGGGCGAGCCTTCGACGAACCGGACGAAAAAAGAACGCTCATAAAAATGCCGGTAAATATTTCGCAAATCCTCATTCGTCAAATTATTCGTCGTTTCCAGATAGCATGATGCGAAAATTCCGCGTGAAACCGGAAGGCTGTGCGTCATAAAAACGAAATCGCTTGCAAATTCGCCGACCTCGCGCAGATGCTGCTGGATTTCCGGCACGTGCTGATGCTGAAAAGGCTTATAAGCGTAAAACGAATTCATTCGTTGCGGATGATGCGTGTTCGCCGCCGCTTTCGCGCCCGAACCGCTGGAGCCTGTTTTCGCGTCAACGATAATTTTTCCGTTCAAAAGACCGCTTTTCACCATCGGCGCTAAAGCCAAAAGCGTCGCGGTCGCAAAACAGCCCGGATTGGCAATGTATCGCGCCTGTTTTATCCGTTCGCGGTTCGTCTCGGTCAAACCGTAAACAAACTCCCTCTGCAAATCCTGCGCCGTATGTTCGAGCTTGTAAAATTTTTGAAAAACATCCGCGTCTGACAAACGAAAATCGCCGGAAAGATCAATCGCTTTGACGTTTTCTGGAAGCTGCGGAATCAGATTCAAAGCCTGCCCGTGCGGCAAAGCGAAAAACGCTACATCAACGTTCCCTAGATTCGATAAATCCTCCGGCGATTTCTCAAACTTCAAATCCGTCAAGCCGAAAAGATTTTTATGCACCTCACCTACCCGTTTTCCCGCGTGTTCATTCGCCGTAACGAGGACAATTTCCGCGTTCGGATGAAAAAGGAGAATCCGCAAAAGCTCGCTTCCGCCGTAACCGGAACCGCCGAAGATGGCGACGCGGAGACGCGGAGACGCGGAGACGTGGTGATTTTGTTTTGAATTTTCCAACATAATTACAACTTAATACCTCTGATACAATCGGCAATTTCTTCGTATTTTACTTTTTGAGGATTGAGTTTCAACAAACTAGACAAACTGATTCTGCTTTGATTCAAATGTTTCTCATTCAAAACAAATGTGGGAAGAACATAAAATTCCCATTGTTCCAAATTCGTTGGATCGAGCGTAGCTTTTTCCTTGTAAAATAAAAGGCAAAAAACATAAATATCGGCTTGCCGTTTCGCTTCTTCGTCGTATGTATTCGTTGCTGAATTGTAAGCAACCGATTGCCCAATATCAAATGAAATTGATGACAACGACTTTTGATACCAAGACTGCAAAAACGCCGCCGACTTAACTTCAATTTTAACGTTTTCCTTTGACAGCAAATCA
>DATHTS010000752.1:0-2374 GCA_035462935.1 Pyrinomonadaceae bacterium | reverse complement strand
GTGGCAATCAATCAGCATCGGGAAAAGGTTAGAATCGGGAAATAAAATAGCCGCAAAAATGCACAAAAAACGCAGAAATAATTTTGTTCCTTTTGCGCCTTTTTGCGGCTAAATCTTATGCACACTTGGAAACTCGAAATCGAATACGAGGGCACGCGCTATCGCGGCTGGCAAGTTCAGCACAATGCCAAAACCGTGCAGGGCGAATTGATGAAAGCCGCTTATCAGCTTTTTTCGGGAAAGGTGGAAATCGGCGGTTCGGGCAGAACCGACGCGGGCGTTCACGCCATTCAACAAGTCGCTCATTTGAAGGTTGCCGAGTTGAAAGCGAATGTTACGCCGCGCCAGATTTTATACGGCTTTAACGATTTGCTGCCGCACGATATAAATATTTTAAAGGTGCAGAACGCGCCCGAAAATTTCCACGCCCGTCACGACGCCGTTTCGCGCTATTACTTTTATCAAATTTCAACCCGAAGGACGGCTTTTGCGAAAAATCTCGTTTGGTGGATAAAGGATACTTTAAATGTCGAGGAAATGCGGGAAGCCGCCGGATTGCTTATCGGCAGACATAATTTCCAATCGTTTGCCGAACTCGAAGAAGGCAAAAAACAATCAACAATTGTCGTGGTCGAAAGAGCCGAAGTTTTCGCAGACGGCGATTTGATTTGCTTTCGCATCGGCGCAAGTCATTTTCTGTGGAAAATGGTCAGAAGAATTGTCGGAATGCTGGCGGAAGTCGGGCGCGGAAACGCTTCGGTCACGGATTTTCAAAGATTGCTGAAATTTCAATCAAACGCGGCGGCAAAATTCACCGCGCCGCCTTCGGGTTTGTTTCTGGAAAAGGTTTTGTATCAAGGCGACGCGCCGCCCGCGCAGTATAAAACGGTAAATCTTTTCGGCTAAAGCGAATTTGAAATCCTTTTTGATTTATGACAAATTCTAAAGAAAAGAAGTTTTATAAAAATTATTAACTGGAGTTTTGTATAAAAATGCGGACAATTACTGCGGAAACTGCACAGGGTAAAATCGCCTTTGAAGCGGAAGAGGGACGAAAACTTGTTTTGTGTCTGGAAGATAACGGCATTGACATCTTGCATCGCTGCGGCGGAAATGCTCGCTGCACGACTTGTCGTGTGGAAGTTTTGGGCGGCGATCCCGGCGAAATCGGCGAAGCGGAAAAAACCATTCTCGCCACCAAAACAGATTTAAACGATCACACGCGGCTTTCGTGTCAGGTGCGCGTGATGGATGATTTGCACGTCAATGTCGTGAATCAAGCCAGCGTGAAAGGAATTGACGCCGGACCGCGACCGAGCGAGTAAAAATTTTCAATTATCAATAAAAATTGGCTTTACACCAAACGGCTTAAAATTTCCGATTTTTGGTGCAAAGCCAATTTTAGGTTTTGTCGAAGGAGTTAAAGGAAAATTAAGTTTCGACAATACTGCTCGAAACAACTTCCCATTTATCGGTAAATTTGAATTCAGCTTTTCCGCGAATTCCTTCAACTGCATAACGAAATTCGACCGTCGCCGTTTTATCGTTAATTTTGATTGACGTAAATTCAATTGCCGGAATTTTCTTTTCGGCAGCTTCGTCCGCGCTGATAAATTTAACCGGCTCGCCGAATTTAGTCAGGCTTACATCATCTTTCAAAACCTCGTTTTTTACTATGTTTAAAGGCTTACGCCCCGGTTTGTCCGAATGATAATACTGCTGCAATTTTGGTAAATCTAAAGTCAATTGACTAATCTGCTGGACATCGTTGTTGGTATTATTCTCTTTCATATTATTTTCCTTTGTCGAATTTGCTGTCGCCGATGTTTTAGGCGTTTCTGCCGCCGAATTAATGTTGGAACTTTCGCAGAAGATTTGGGCGAAACCGAGTAAAAACATAAGAGCTGCCGCAATTTTCATATAGCCTCCGTTAAACAATCACTTTTCCGTAGATTGCGTTTTCAAAATGTTCGCCTTCTTCGCCTTCCGTGTCAATTCCGTCCTGATCGTCCGCCCAGTGAGTCAATTCGTGCAAAAGCGTTACGCCGACCAGATAAACGAGTTTTCCGCTTTTAGTTTTTTTCAAACTGTTCTTGCTCCCGCTTTCAAATTCTTTGACAATCTTTTCCTGAATACGAATCTCGTTTGACAGCGAATTGGGCGTAAATTGTCCGTAATCATCCATTACAACGATTTTTATCATCGGTCCTTTGCCCCAAAGCAATGCTTCTTTGATTTTAGATTCCTCAATAACTCCGGCGTATTTATGGATGGCTTTTATAATCGTTGTCGCTTCAACAACTTTAGGTATCGCAATACTTACATACTGCTTGAACTTGGGATACTTTTTAATATCGTCACCGCTCATTTGCAT
>DATHTS010000751.1:0-2730 GCA_035462935.1 Pyrinomonadaceae bacterium | reverse complement strand
TATTTCATTAATCAGTAAAGTCCCGGTATCATTCAAAAGGAAAAAATCCACCCGCGCAAAACCGGAACCGTCAACGGCTTTAAAAGCCGTAACCGCCATTTGCTGAATCTTTTTCGTGAGTTCATCCGAGATAAGCGCCGGAACGATAAATTCATTGTTGCCCGTCCCGGCGTATTTTTCCGTGTAATCCAGAAACTTTTTATCTTCTGAGTGAACGATATACTCGCCCGGCAAACTCGCCTGCGGTTGATCGTTGCCGATGACGGCACATTCGATTTCGCGCATATCAAGAGCTTCTTCAACAATAATTTTACGGTCGTATTCGGCGGCGAGGGTTATCGCGTCGCGCAAAGATTCCTGGTCGTCCGCTTTGGAAACGCCGACGGAAGAGCCGAGATTGGCGGGTTTTACGAAACAGGGAAAACCGAGTTTGGTTTCGGTCTGCTCCAAAACGCGGTAAGGATTTTGTTCCCACTCGCTCCGCAAAAACCAGACGTAGCGGCAAAGCGGCAAACCGGCGTCGCGGAAAAGTGTCTTCATCACGACTTTGTCCATCCCGCATGACGAAGCCAGCACGCCGCAACCGATGTAGGGAATTCCAGCCATTTCCAGCAAGCCCTGAATCGTTCCGTCCTCGCCGTAAGTTCCGTGCAAAACCGGAAAAACCACGTCCAAAGGTAAAAGTTTTTCTTCGGTTTCCGAGGATTTAAATCTAGTCAACCCTTTGTAATGCGTATCTCCGAGAAGCGCGATTTCATTTCGCGGCAATTTTTTTATACTTTCCGCCAAAACCTCTTGAGTTTTTTCGGGGAGCAAATTTAACGAATCTGCCGGATTAAGCCAGTTTCCCTCCCTGTTTATGGCGATGGGAATTACCTCATACTTGTTTTTATCAATTTTTTCAATAACGGTTTTCGCCGACCGAATCGAAATTTCGTGTTCGCCGCTGCGCCCGCCAAATATTACTCCGATACGAGTTTTCATAATTAATTGGTCTTAATTTATAAAATAGTTTTTCCTAAAGCCGATAGAATAAGCTCGCCGGCAAGTTTGACGGTGATGTTTCTTTCGTCGAGCATCGGGTTGACCTCGACGATTTCAAACGAGCGGATGCCGCCGTGTTCGGCAATGACTTCGAGCGCGAGATGAGCCTCGCGGTAAGTGATGCCGCCGCGCGCCAGAGTTCCCGAACCGGGAGCGAAATTCGGGTCAATGACATCAATGTCGAAAGTTACGGCATAACCGCCCGAAGCCTTGGAAGCTATTTCGATTGCATCCTCGACACAAGCGCAAATACCGCGGCGGTCAATATCGTTCATCGTGAAAAAATTGTCGCGCATTCCGAGTTCCCGGATGCGGCGTTTTTCGCCCAAATCCAAATCTCTTCCGCCGATATGAGCGCAAAATTCGGGTTTAACCTTCGGCGCGAAATCTTCAAGATTTACAAGCATTCCGTTACCAAATCCCAGAACAATGGCAAAAGACATCCCGTGAACATTTCCCGAAGGCGACGTTTCCGGCGTGTTTATATCCGCGTGGGCGTCAAACCAAATCAAGCCGATTTCCTCGCCCTTTTCTCGAAAATGAGAAGAAATTCCCGAAACCGTTCCCGCCGCAATCGAATGATCGCCGCCGATTATTACGGGAAATTCGCCCTTTTCCAAAACGTCTTTCGCGGCTTTCGCCATATTTTTGCAGGCGGCGAGAATCTCTTTCAGATATTTAGGGTTATCATCAGTTCCGGCGATATAATCCGGGTCGGTTATCTCAACATTTCCATAATCGGTTGCTTCATAACCGAGATCGCGTATATGCTCGATTAAGCGTTTCCCGTTTATATCGGCAAGGCGAAGCGCGGTAACTCCAAGCTCGCTTCCAACGATTCCCGCGCCGAAACCGAGTGGAACACCGAATAAACCGACCTTTTTTCCTCTTCCGGGAAAATCTCTTTCTTCATAATCCATATAAATTAAATTTCTCCAAAACCATTGACAAAAAGCCGCTCAACCGCCAGCATAGCCTCCTGTTCGTCGTCTCCTTCAACTTCAATATTTAATTCAATTCCCTTAGCGGCGGCGAGGGTCAGAACGCTTAAAATTGATTTGGCATCAGCGACCACCTCGTTATCGGCGCGGCGAATCTTTATTTTACTGCGGTAACTTCCCGCCAGCCGAACAAGCTGAGCGGCGGCGCGGGCGTGCAGCCCGAGCGGATTTATAATTTTTACCCGATTCTCAAGCATCCTTAACCTTTCGGAGCCAGTAAATCACCCGCCCGGTAAATTGCCTTTTTTCCTTGATCCTCAACGGTTTGCGCCATCTCCGCCAAAGTAAATTCCTTGTTCTGCGATGCGAGCTTAACAACCATCGGCAAATTTACGCCCGTCACAACCTCGACTTCGTTTTCCTTGATAAACATTGCCGAAATATTCGTCGGCGTTCCGCCGAACATATCGGTTAAAAGTAAAACTCCGATGCCTTCGGAAACTTTTTTTATCGCTCGTGAAATCTCGTCTTTTGACTGCTCGACATCATCGTGCCAACCGATTGAAACCGCCGCAATATGATTTAAATGACCGACCACGGTTTCCGCCGCCGCCAGAAGCTCGTTGGCGAGCCTTCCGTGTGAAACTATTACTCCCCCGATTTTTTTTATTTCCGACATATTTTTTATTTAAAGGTTGTTTTAAAACTCAAAATAAGCGAAGAATAAAAGCGGAAACTATCAACT
>DATHTS010000750.1:0-3065 GCA_035462935.1 Pyrinomonadaceae bacterium | reverse complement strand
ATTACGGAACTTGCACAGATTCGCTCGTTGATTGTGCGCCCGAGTTCGGTTATCGCTAAATATCAAGGCACTGATTTTGACCCGCGCGAAGTCGGGCGGGAAATGCGTGTTCACGCTGTTTTATCCGCCGGATTTCTGCGTTCCGGCGATAAAATGCGCGTTACGGCACAGCTTCTCGATGTCCAAACCGGCGAGATTCTATGGAGCGACCGGATTGACGCCGAAAGCGGCGATATTTTGATTTTGCAGGATTTGATCGGGCAGAGGATTTTGGAAGGCTTGCGTCTTGAGCTTTCCGATATGGAACAGGAAAAACTCGGTCGCCGTCCCACCGAAAACGCCGAGGCTTACGAGGAATTTTTGCGCGGGCGCGACAATTTTGCCAAATTTATTTTCCGCACGCTCTCGCCGGAGGATTGCCAAGCCGCGATTCACAATTTCAAACGCGCCGTCGAGCTCGACCCGCATTTTGCCCTCGCTCACAGCGGTCTCGGCGCGTGTTACGCCAACCGCGTTTTTAAGGGTTTGGGCGAGGCGGAAGATTACACTTACGCGGAAGCCGCATTCAGCAAAGCATTTAAATACGACCCGAATGTCGTCGAAGCCCGCGTTTTGATGGTGATGATTTATCTCTCGCGCGGCGAAAAGAAAAAAGCGCGGGCGGAAATCGAACAGCTTCAAAAACAATTTCCCAACGACGCGCCGCTTTATTTTGTCACAGGCGTTATGCACCGACTCGACGGCGAATATGAAGATTGTCTGAAGGCTTTTGAAAAACTTTCGCGCCTCGATCCGGCGGCTCGCGTCGTTTCCGCCTATAATCGCTCGCGGATTTACATTTATAAAGGCGAGTTTGAAAAAGCTATTGCCGAACTGGATAAAGGCACAAAGGTCGAACCGCATCACCCGATGCTGCGAATTTTCCGCTCCGGCGCGTATTATTACAGCGGCAAAAAAGCGGAAGCTATCGAGATGATGCAGGAAGTTTTAACGGAAAATCAGGAGATGGACGGCATCCGCCCGCTTTTCGCCGTTTATTTAGCCGGGAGCGGCAAACCCGACGAAGCAAGAGCGCAATTGACCGACGAAGCTCTCGCCTTATCAAAAGCCGACCATGATATGGCTTACTGGGTTTGCTCGGCTTACGCCCTGCTCGGAGAGAAAGATTTGGCTTTGAAATGGCTGGAGCGTGCCATAAAACTCGGCAATGAAAATCAGCCTTGGTTTGAAAGAGACCACTCTCTCGATTCGCTCCGCGATGATCCGCGCTTTATAGAATTAATGGATAGAATTGGAAGTTAGTCCAAAGTCCTAAGTCCTGAGTCTCCTGAGCAAAATTAAATTTAAAAACTTAACTTTAAAGTTTGAATACCGAACTCAAGACTCAAGACTTAAGACTCAAGACTTTTATAAAAACGAATTCATTACAGCCAAGCCCGACTTTTCCGCATTTCAGCTTGGTCAATTGATAGCCGCGCTTTTTGTAAAACTCAAAAATCTCATCCGGCGTGGCGACTTCATACGGGTAGCCGCCGACCCAATCGACAATATCGTGCCAGCGGCTCATGCCTCTCGATTCGCTGTAATTTCTCCAGGATTTTAAATATTCGGCAGGTTTTAATTTAATTAAAGATTTAAATGCCTTTTTTCCTTCGTCCGGCACAAAAACCAACGCGGCAAAAGGCTTTTTCAAAATTCGCGGCAACCGATTGTAAGTTTTCTTTATCCGTTTCCAACGCTCTGCCTGACTTCCGGTATCATTGTAAATGGCGATAAAAAGCTTTCCGCCTTCGGCAACCGGCAAATCGGCGTTTTCCAAAGCCTTCCACATCTCGCCGGTGTGATGCAAAACGCCCCACGAATAAACAATATCGAATTTTCCCAGCGATTTTACATAATCCGCATCCAGAGCCGAGCCTTGCTCGACCTGCCAATTTTCATCATTCGGAAAATAACGGTGACGAAGTGCGGAGGTGCAATTAACCGAATTCGCATCAAAATCAAAAGAGAAAACCTTCGCGCCCAAACGCCGCGCCGCCAAACTAAAAAGACCGCTGCCGGAACCAATGTCGAGAAAGGTTTTGCCCGCGAGATTTTCCGTTTCGAGCATTTCTCGCAAAGAATTTTCAGCGGTTTTGATGCGCTCTTCGTTGAGCAGTTCGAGAAACCGGCTCCAGTTTTTGCCGAACTCGAAACGCTCACCGCTTTCCACTTCCCGCGCGTGTTGTTTTGCTATTTCCTGCATTTCCGCGATTGCCGTATTCATTTTTTCCTCAATCGAAACTTTTTTCAAATCAAGAAAACATTTAATAAGTTGTAAATTTCACTTAAAAACTATTTGGATTATCGTTCGGGTTAAATCCTTATTTATTCCGAAAGTGTTTTGAGCTATAATCACAATGTCTTAAAGATGTTTTTTCGTAAATTAATCACAAATTAATTCTTGATTCGCTGAAAGTAAATTCAGATATTCGGCTCGCAAAATTCAGATAATTCTTAAATATGAAACTCGACTGCGAACTTTTTGCTTATTCCGATGTTGAGCATCTCCAGCAAATTTACACAGGTTTCAGTCTTCTTCACCAAAAAGGTTTTTTAAGGCTGAAGCAAACAATTCCAAGCGAGTTTTTGCAAAACAAACACGAGCCGAATCGCTGGGTAGATTACAAATTTTTCAATACAAAGGTAATTATCAACGGTAAAATCTCCGTTTGTTACGACACTCACGATTGGAATTGGATTGACGAGCAAATTTTGAGCGAAGTTGATTTTTATTTTAAACGAAGCTTTGACGAAAATTTCATTTCGAATCTTAAAGACTCGCGCAAAGTCTTCCCTTTAGGCTTTAATTATCAGGTTTCAAATTCCAAAAGAGATTTTTTTAAATTGGAAAGAGCCGCCTTTTACGGCGGAAAAGATAAAATTAAAGCGGTTCTCAAAGGGCTTCGGATGGATAATTTTTTCGGCGGCAAAGGTGAAACCGAACGGCTCGACAAACTGGAATCTTATCCCGATTTCAGCCTTGAACCGAAAATTCTTTTTATGACTCGGGCTTGGGATACGAG
>DATHTS010000749.1:0-2308 GCA_035462935.1 Pyrinomonadaceae bacterium | reverse complement strand
ATTAGTTGATTATATGAAAAAGACAGTTCTTAGTATTTATTGCTTAATCCTTATTTTTTTTGTTGCCATTAACGGTTATGGTCTCATTAATGAGAAACCTTGGTCGGAAGTAAAATATTCCGATAATAAAAGATATGTTTTTGTTTTAATTTCAAATGGAGATTTGAATAATTATGAAGCGAAAACACGCAAATCTTGGGAACCCTTACAGCTATCTCCTCAAGATTTAAAGGATTATGAATCTAATCTAGCTCAGGCTCTTCAAGAAGAGAGGGGCATTCGCAGAACATATCAAAATAGCGGGCTTTATAAAGTAGAAAACCTTGAAAATCCATTGTGGTTAGTCTCCCTACAGAATACTGAAAATTGGATAACAAAAATGGATGAAAAATATATTGCTAATGATGGCACATACGTAATTGGGTACAATCCGCACGTCGCTGAGTTGAAAAATGATATTCCGAATAAAGAAGAAGTTGGAATATTTATTTATTCATCTAGCTTTGGCTTAAAGTCTTATAAAGTTTCAGAGCTCACAAACAACCAAGATATCTTTGAAAAATCACTTGAGGGATATTTCTGGGCAAACAAAAATTTAAAAATTGACGAACAACAAAAAACCTTCTCTTTAATTAAACAAAACCAAAAAGATAAATTGGAGTTTAGTATAAACAGCGGTGAAATTTTGTTTGATTCATCCCAGACAAACGGTATGTTCTGTCAAGGACTAGTATTATTCATTGTAGCGCCTATTTTTTTTTTAATTGCTGGTACTTTTGTTAATTGTGTTTTATATACGGTATCCGATAGTACGGGAAGAAAGAAACTTTCTTTTTAGCCTTCGAAAAATGAGCAATACCATTAAAACAGAGTGTGTACAACAAATTCCAATTCAAACTTTTAACGAATTTTTTAAAATGTATTTTGGGCGAATTTGGGCACATACCTAACTTTAGTGCAAATAAGAAGCCCTTAGTAAATTATCATACGGGAAATCAGCAGGTAGGTATGATAAGCTCAAAAAATGAGAGTCGTTGATTATATCAGCCAAATCAAAGAAACTGCTGCCGAGTTGAAATGCCTGGAGAATAAGGAAACCAATCCGCGTCTGCGAAAGCGGCTTCAGCTTTTACGCATTTTGAAAAGCGGTTTGACGCCCTTTCTGATCAGAGCCTGCGAGATGGTCGGTTATTCAGACAAACACGAGCGTGAAATCTGGCAAAAATATCTGGCAGAAGGTTTAACCGGCTATGGGCGGCTGAACTATTCACGGGCGAAGCGCGGGAAACTCACCTATGAACAGGAAGCGCAGGTCAACAGCCGCGCGGCAGAACTCGGATTTGCTTCACACAAACAGGCGCAAGAGTATATCTTCGAGCAGTTCGGCGTTTGTTTAGCGGTTTCAAACGTCGGCAAATTGTTTCAGCGTCTGGAAGTAACGGCAAAAGTGCCGCGCCCGCGCAATCGGCGAACGTCTGACGAAGAACAAAGCGAATATAAAAAAACTACTCGGGGCGGCTAAACGGGAGACGTGATTATTTCGAGGATGAATTTCGCTTTGGCAGCCGAACCGAACTCGCAAGAGGCTGGACAGCAAAAGGCGTTCGTCCTTTAGGAAGGCAGAATATCGGCTACGAGTATGGTTATTTGTATGTGGCGATCAATCCGGCGAGCGGCAGGGCTTGCGGCTTGATGTTGCCTTCGATGACGGTGGAAAGTATGAAGGTTTTTGTCCGTGAATTTCGGCTTTTTTTGGAAGAAAACGGTGAAGCCGAAGCCGGGACGCTGCTTACACTCGACGGAGCGGGATGACATCGCAGCGAGAAGGTTGATTATGGCGAAATAAACAAACAAGTTTTGCCGCCGTATTCGCCGGAGCTAAATCCGGTAGAAAGATTCTTTCAGGAACTGCGGCGCGAGTTAAAGAACAAAGTTTATGAAAGCTATGAAGAGGTGGAAAGAGCGGTGGGAGAGATATTCAGGAAATATTTGGCAAGACCGGAAGCGGTCAAAAGCCTGACGAATTTCCATTGGCTGCATACCGCACCTTCTTACTGATTTCTGGTATAACTTTCATTTAAGCGAAATTATTTCAGTTTAATTCTGTAACATTGCCGGCAAAATACTTACTCACCAGCGTTTATAAATTCCGTTTAAATAATTATTCGGAATTTTGATTGAAAGTAAATTTGATGGAAAGAAAGGCAAAGACAAGTCTTGCCTCTATAATATTTGTCGTTTAAAACTATCACGCGGGAATATGTAATTTTTCGCGTAAATATTCACTGACTAGGCTTTTAACCGCAAC
>DATHTS010000748.1:0-3436 GCA_035462935.1 Pyrinomonadaceae bacterium | reverse complement strand
GGAAACCGAGCGTCGAGCCGCTCATATCGAGAATCATCACCAGAGAGAATGGCGCGACTGTGGATTGGAAATTTAAAATCTCCTGCTTTTCTCCGTCTTCATAAATTGAAAAATTTTCCCTCGTTAAATTTTTTACCGCGCGGCGGTCGCCGTCCACAACGCCGACATTCAGACGCACAATTGAGGTTTCGACTTTGATAACGTCGTCAATCTGCGCGAAAACGGGAATAAAGGAGAAAAATAAAAATAAAAATGTGATAAATGCTTTAGAAAAACGCATATAAAAATAATATCTTTTCAGACGCACGAAAACGAAACGCGGTTGCACGCCTATTGGTTTCAAAAATGTCCTTAACATTCGGAAAAATTTAAGATATAATGTCTGCGCACCTGAAAAGCACATTAAAATCGGGTTGGTTATGGGAAGTTGACAAAACCAGAGGCATCTTTGACGCTGCCGGAATTTATTTTTTATTACAATCTCAGTTTTCCGAGAGGAAAATCAATGTTTTATAAGCCACATTATTGCAGCAACTGCGGGGAGAAAATTGAAAGAATCGAATGGTTTCCGTGGACGAGCCGGCGTTTCTGCGAAGCGTGCGAGAAGGATTTGAAATTTCACGAAAGGCTGCCGCAGATTTTAATGTTGGTTTTCCTGATGTTTGGCATTTTCGGATTGGGCGGTTTTTTGAAAAGCGGCGATAAGCCTTTGCAGGTTTCAAAGAATGAGAATCAGGCGAAAACTTCAATGCTCGCGGCAAATAAAGTGCAACCTACAGCCGTAGGAAACGTTCCAACAACGTCGGAAACGTCTAAAACCGCGACGAATGTTTTGCCGGTTGAGCCGCAAATCGTTCCGCTTCAGCCGCAAAAACAGGTAAGAAAATTTGATAATTTGAAGGTTTCGGAATCCATGCCGGTTTATCTTTGCGGAGCGCAAACGAAAAAGGGGACGCCTTGCTCCCGAAAGATGCGGGGCGGCGGACGCTGCTGGCAGCACGAAGGGCAGGAAGCGATGCTTCCGCCGGAAGAATTGATTGTCAAACGATAAGTAAAAATCCTGAACTGTTTTGATGAAAAATCCCGCGTTTATTTTTTAGTGAAACTTTTTTTAATTCGGAAGTTATCCCTTGTTTTAAGAAAGACAAAATCGAATAAATGGTTTATTATCTAAGCAGTTTATCCTAAAGAAAAAATGAAACCACTTGCTCCAAATACTTTATTACAGAACCGTTATCTAATAATTCAGCTTGTCGGAAAAGGCGGAATGGGCGAGGTTTATCTTGCGGTTGACCAGCGATTGGGAAGCGCGATTGCCCTGAAACGCACTTTTTTCAAGGAAGACGAAATGCTCAACAACGCTTTCGAGCGCGAGGCGAAAACGCTGGCGCGGCTTCGTCATCCCGTTTTGCCGAAGGTCAGCGACCATTTCAGCGAAGGCGAGAATCAGTTTCTGGTGATGGAACATATTTCGGGCGAGGATTTATCAAAGAGGCTGGATACCAACAAAAAGCCGTTTCCGCTCAACTGGGTTTTGTTTTGGGCTGATCAATTGCTCGACGCCTTGAATTATCTGCATTCGAATAATCCTCCGATTATTCACCGCGATATTAAACCGCAAAACCTGAAATTGACTGATGAGAATAATATCGTTTTGCTCGATTTCGGTTTGTCTAAAGATACGGTCGGGCAAACTCGCATTTCTTCGACGGGAAGCGTCGTCGGCTACACGCCGCACTACGCGCCGATGGAGCAGATTCGCGGCACGGGAACAAACGCTAAAAGCGATATTTATTCGCTTTCCGCCACGCTTTACCAGCTTTTGACCAATAATGTTCCGGTTGACGCTCTGACCCGCGCCGACAGCATTTTGAGCGGGATTGATGATCCGTTAATTCCGATTTATGAATTAAACCCGGAAGTTCCGAAACCGATTTCAGACATTATCATAAAGGGAATGACGCTCAGCCAGGAGCAGCGTTTTTCTAATGCCCGCGAGATGCAGAAGGCTCTGCGTGACGCTTATTCAAAACTGCAAAACGCGATGGCGGCGCAAACCCTTATGTTTAGCTCGCCTGCCGAAGCCTTAAAGCAGGAGATTCCGCAAGCGGCGCAAAAACCCGAATCGCTGAATACACTGGTTGAAAACCAGATGCCGCCTGCTAATTTGAATTCGCAGCCCGAGACTTCGACGAATGATAAAACCGAGCATATGAGTTTCTCCAAACCGGAAGAATCAGCGGGGAATTTTGACGCGACGATTCCATACGATCCGAGTTCTTTCGATTCATTGCCAAAACAGTCCGATATTAAAACCGAGGTTTTTCTTTCGGGTGATTTGATGGATACGAATGAGGAAAAATTTCCTGTAAAGGAGGAAAACGGCGTGCCGGAAGCAGCGGCTCCGATTTTATTGGACAGCCAGCCTCGGACTGAAAAGGCGGAACCGCAGGCTAAATCGGAGTTTGACTCGATTCCGCGGGGCTTAGCAACGGATGTTTACGATAATTTCGTTCCGACCGAAGATTTTTCTAACGTTAAGGAAGTTTATTCGGAAGAGGAAAATACACCGGAAGAGAAAGTTTTTACTCCTCCGCAAAACATAGAGGAAAGCTATTCGCCCGCTCCACCGACTCCGGCTTACGCGGCAGCGCCTCCGCAGAAGACTTCCAACACAAAATACATCGCCATCTTAGGCGGGCTTTTCGCGTTTTTTATTTTGGTAATAGGCGTGGCTGGCGGCGGCTGGTATGCTTATAACAATTATTTTGCCGTAAAAGAAGACCCGAAACCGCAGCCGACTCCGGTCGCAACGCCTTCGGTAGAATCTACGCCGGAAGAGAGGGTTGAATTCGGAAGCAACACCGGCGAAACAAACAGCGACATTACATCAGCCGATAACACGAATTCGAGTGAAACTAATACGGTAACAACGGATGAAAACGTTGGATCAACTACGAAACCGACTCCGGTTCAGGGTTCGACGCCAAGACCGAATCAGGTTCAAGCGTCAACGCCGAGACCGACTCCGCAAATTGCGACGCAAAAAACGCCAAAACCCGCGCCGGATGTAAAGAAAACTCCCGAACCGAAGAAAACGCCCGTCAAAGGCGGGCGAACGGATATTCTTCAGTAAGAAAAAGGAGAATGTTTTGAAAATGATGAGAAAAAAATATTTATCATTGCTTGGTTTGATTTTAATACTGACGGCTTTTTCAGCTTTTCAATTCGAGGTAAATGGTCAATCGAGACGAGACCAGAACCGCGCGAAGAAAATAGCCGGCGAAGGCGACACTTTGTTTAACCGGAAGGATTACCGTTCCGCAATCAATAAATATGCCGAGGCGATTACAATTTACCCGAATTTCCCGGAGGCTCATTTTTGGAAAGGATACGCGCATTATTATCTGAACGAGTATGATTCCGCCGTCAATGA
>DATHTS010000747.1:0-4108 GCA_035462935.1 Pyrinomonadaceae bacterium | reverse complement strand
AACATTCAGGGCTTGCCGACGTGGTATGAAGTGCGCGTCAGCGAGAAAGCGTTTTTGGGTCGGCGCGAAGGCATTGATTTTATGGTCTGTGTCAATCCGCAAAGTATGATGCGCGATGTGGCGAGCGTCAAACCGGGCGGCTATTTTCTTTATGACAGCACAAAGCCTCTGCATTCCCAGTTTATCCGCGAAGATATAAATTACATCGGGATTCCGATGACCGAGCTTTGCAACAACGCTTTCACCGATCCGCGTCAGCGGCAGTTGTTTAAAAATATTGTCTATGTCGGCGCTCTTTCCGCATTTTTCGATATTGAATTTAATGTTCTGGAGGAGCTTTTGGGCGAGCAGTTTAAAGGCAAAGAGCGTTTGATTGAGCCGAATATAAAAGCATTGAAAATGGGCATTGACGCGGTTCGTGAAAATTTTGATTACCCGCTAAATATCCGGGTTGAAAGACGCGATCTTGTCGCCGATGCGATTATGATTAGCGGGAATACCGCATGCGCTCTCGGCGCGATTTATGCCGGAGCGACCGTGGCGGCTTGGTATCCGATAACGCCTTCAACTTCTGTGGTTGATGCCTTCGGAAAATACGCGAACAAACTGCGGGTTGATAAAGAAACGGGCAAAAAGAATTTCGCCATCGTGCAGGCTGAAGATGAGCTTGCAGCAATCGGCATTGTTATCGGGGCGAGTTGGAACGGGGCGAGGTCATTCACGGCAACGAGCGGTCCTGGCGTTTCTTTGATGAACGAGTTTCTCGGTCTGGCTTATTTCGCGGAAATCCCGACAGTTTTAATTGACGTTCAGCGAACCGGACCTTCAACCGGAATGCCGACGCGGACACAGCAATCAGACATTCTCGAAGCCGCTTACGCTTCGCACGGCGACACCAAGCACGTTTTGCTTTTTCCCGCATCTCCGGGAGAGTGTTTCGAAATGACGGCGGAAGCCTTCGACCTTGCCGAGCAGTTACAAACGCCGGTTATTGTAATGACCGATCTCGATCTCGGGATGAACGACCACGTTACCCGCGCTTTTGAATGGGACGACCGGCGCGAATATAATCGCGGAAAAGTTTTGGATGCTGAGGCGCTTGATAAAATCCAAAAATACGGTCGTTATTTTGACGTTGACGGCGACGGCATCGCTTATCGAACAATACCCGGAACGCACGAATCCAAAGGCGCGTATGTAACCCGCGGCACGTCGCGCGATGAAAATGCGGTTTACACCGAAGACGGCGCGACCTATAAGCGCAATATGGACAGGCTTTTGGAAAAATGGAACACGGCAAAAGAATTGGTTCCCGCGCCGGAATTTTATCAGGAAAATAATTCATCGGAATTCGGCGTTCTCTTTTTCGGAACTTCGACTTACGCGGCGGAAGAAACCATCGAATTGCTTAAGGAAGAAGGGATTTATCTCGACGCAATCCGCGTCAAAGCTTTTCCTTTCGGCGGGGAATTCCAGAATTTTATTAATTCGCACGAGAAGATTTTTGTCATCGAGCAAAACCGCGACGCGCAGTTTAAGAGCCTAATGATGATTGAATTGGGCGTAAATCCCGAAAAACTCGTTTCCGTCCTAAATTATGACGGAACGCCGATTACTGCCGATCACATTTTACAGCAAATAAAGGCTAATCTGCCGAAAATGGAGGTTTTGGAAGGTCAGTTTCCGGTTTTGCAGAATGTTTTAACGGAAGCGGGAAAATTTTGATTTTGGAAAAAGTCTTTTGTTTAAAGGGTTAAATTTTATGGAGGCTCGCTTTCGGGATTTTTACGAGCAGCAATAGCCCTGTTATAATTTTTCCGATGGTCATTAGCCAAATCATCTGGAAAAATCGGTTCGTTGAGAAATTGGAAACCAAGCACGCCGTTACGGTAGAAGAAGCCCTAGAAGTTCTTAGCTCAAAGCCGCACATCAGAAAAGTCGCTAAAGGAAATGTCAAAGGCGAAAACGTCTATGCCGCGTTCGTTAAACCATCGGCGGGCGTTACTTGGTGATTTTTTATATTCGCAGGCTGAAATGAAATACTAATTGCATTGGCAGGAGATGTTTGACTTCACGCTTTTTACATTTTACAGTTAGGTCGTTGAGCAGAAATGCCGAAACAGAGCCTATTTTATGTATATTGACGACTTTATATGGCTTCCAAGCATTCTTGATAAAGTAGAGGTCAAGCATCAGGTTTCGCAAGATGAAGCTGAAGATATTTTCTTTAATCGTCCACGTTATCGTTTTGTTGAATCGGGTCATCAAAAGGGAGAAGACGTTTATTCGGCAAGCGGACAAACCGAAGGAGGTCGTTATTTGATTGTATTTTTTATTCACAAGCACGCGAATACCGCTTTAATCTTGAGTGCGCGGGATATGGATAAAAAAGAGCGTAAGCGTTATGAGCGAAAATAAAGATAAACAAATTACCGGCATTTCACAGGCACAGACTTTAGAAGAAATCGGCGAGTTTTGGGACACACACAGCTTAGATGACTATTGGGACAAAACTCGTGAAGCCGAATTTGAAGTGAGAGCTAAACAAAGAAAGCGAATTACGCTTGAGCCGCAAATCTACAAAGAACTTGAAGCCGAAGCCCGTATTCGGGGAGTTGTTCCCGAAACTTTAGTTAATTTGTGGTTAGCCGAAAAACTGCAAGCGTCAAAGTAATCTCGTATATGGAAAACAAAAATAAAATTATTGACCCTTTACACGATTCATTTGCGAACGCGGAAGAAGCCGGAGAATTTTGGGACAATCACAGCACGACCGATTATGCTGAATACTTTGAGCCTGCGGACGATATAATCGAAATTAAAAACCGGATTTTCGAGGTGCGGATTGCCGAAGATATGTTTCAGAAATTGCAAAAGGAAGCCGAGTCATCACATCAATCAGTTCCCAAAGTGGTTGACCGAATCCTGCGAAAACAATTAACTTCAGTCTAATATGTCATACGTTCGCTCTAAATTTCGCCATCCGATGCTGCCCAAAAACGATTTGGGCTACACGGTTGATTATTACGAAGGCTCGCTTTCGACGCTTTGCGCCGGCTGCGGTCACGATTCGATTAGTGCCGCCATCGCCCAAGCCTGTTTTGAATTGAACATCGAACCACACAAAGTCGCCAAGCTTTCCGGCATCGGCTGTTCATCAAAAACCCCCGCGTATTTTTTGAATAATTCGCACGGTTTTAACTCGGTGCACGGTCGTATGCCTTCTGTCGCAACGGGCGCGAATCTGGCAAACCGAGATTTGATTTATCTCGGCGTTTCCGGCGACGGCGACACGGCTTCGATTGGAATGGGGCAATTCGTTCACGTCATCCGGCGCAACCTGAATATGGTCTATATCGTGATGAACAACGGCTGCTACGGGCTGACGAAAGGACAGGATTCCGCCACCGCCGACATCGGTTCAAAAAACAAATCCGGCAGCGTGAATCTTTTTGAGCCGATTGATCTGGCGAGCCTTGCCATCGAACTCGGCGCAACTTTTGTCGCGCAAAGCTTTTCCGGCGATAAAGATCAGCTTATCCCTCTCATAAAAGCGGCGATGAGCCATCCCGGTTTTGCCTTTTTGAATGTGATTTCGCCCTGCGTCACCTTTAATAACAATGTCGGCTCGACTAAATCTTACGACTACGTGCGCGAACATATGGACGCAACTGCAACTTTTGATTTTGTTCCTTTGGCTAGAGAAATTAAAGCAAATTACGAGGAAGGAAGCACGGAAAATTTGACTTTGCACGATGGTTCGGTCATTCGGCTGCACAAACTTGCGGCGGATTGGAATCCTCTAGACCGCTTTTCGGCGATAAATGCCGTTCAGAATGCCAAAGGTAAAAACGAAATTCTTACAGGGTTACTGTATCTCGATCCCGAATGTAAAGACTTTCACGAACTTATCCAAACAACCGATACGCCTCTGAATAAGCTAACCAAAGCGGAACTTTGTCCCGGTTCGGAGATTTTAAAGGAAATAAACGCCACTTTTCGGTAGAAAATTGAAAAGCAAAGTAAAAAATAAATTCAACTAGGGCTGATAAAGTTTGGATATACGGTTTTGAGTCCCGCCTTCAGGCGGCTATTTGTTAGCACAAAG
>DATHTS010000746.1:0-12004 GCA_035462935.1 Pyrinomonadaceae bacterium | reverse complement strand
AAACGTAAGTTAAGCAAGCGGTCTGTGACCGCGTTTGCCGAAGATTGTTGCCTGAAACGCGGTCATAGACCGCTTGCTTAACGATAATTTATTTTTGAGGTAATTTTATACAAGGGGAGAAAGGGAAATGAGAAAGAGATAATTATGTATAAAATTTATTCGTAAATTTTAAGAATAATAATATTCTCCCTTTCTCCCCTTCCGCTTATCAGGGTTTATTCATTCTGTGGCAAGCGGGGGCAAGCCGCCCTTCCAGAGACCTGCAAATTTGTTTTGCCTTGAATGGTTAATTGCGGCGGATAAGCCGAATAAAGACAAGCCGGATAAATTGGCAAGTCGGGAAGGGCGGCTCTGCCCCGCTGATTTTGAAAATTAATAAATCCTGCCCCTTTCTCCCGGTTAGGGATTTTCCCTATAAAAATTGCGCAACTTCCTAATATTCCTAACATTTTCTATATGAGATAAATGATATATAAGCAGAGCTTTCAGACATTAGTCACTTGTTAAAGTCGAGGTTCGTCGTTGCTTATCCACGCTGAAATATAATCAGCTTCAAGAAGAACAAGGGGCAGGCTGGCAAATTCGGATAATAACCGAATTTGCCCAGCCAATTTTGTCAAAAACGAGCACGGGTATTACTTAATCGCTTATTAAATTTTGAATGTGTTTTACGACAGTTTCACTTTCTACAAAAAAGGTTATGCAAAACGAATTTCAAAATACCCAACCCGCTTCTGTCTGTTCCGCGCCGCTTGTCGCAATCTTCGGTATAAATTCGGACAACCGGATTTTGCTGAGCGCCCTGATGGATATTTGGAAGTATCGCTCCGTCGAAGCCGAAAGCGAGCAGGAACTGGCGCGAATTATCGAAGCTGAAAATCCCGCTCTTGTTTTAGTGGATTTATCTTTTTCGTTTAGCGAAGAATTAGCTGCTATGCGGCGGTTAAAGCGGGCAAACATCCATAAAAATATACCGTTTATCGTTCTTTCCGGTCACGTGCGTCCCGAATATTTTTCCTTGGCGATGGCGATGGGCGCGACTGATTACCTGATAAAGCCGCTCGATTTTGAACGACTTGAAGATTCGTTAAAAAAAATGTGAGCGGCGGTAATACTGAAAATTTAGGAATTAATTATGAGCAGTATATTGTGTCTCACGCCGCGTAGTTTATTCGGTGTTTTTGAATTGGATACAGATGGAACGGTGCTTTATTGCGGAAAAGTGGAAAACAGCCATCTGACGGAATTACAGCCTGATTTAATCGGGCGGAATCTTTTTGAAGAACTTGCCGATTTCAAAGACTGCGACAAGCTTCAAAAACGTTTCCGGCGTTTTGTAAGAGATTCGCGTCCGACCGACAACTTTAACTTTAGCTTCGATCTCGGAGAAAAAGCTGTCGAAGCTAAAATTATGATGGTTCGGGTTCGTGTCAGGAGCGATGAGAATAACGGTGATTTGATAGTTGTTGATATTAGAAAAGTATAGTTTCAAGGTTAGAAAACATCGCTTTTTTGATTTTACATAACAAGGATTTTTTAAAAAAATGCGCAATAATATTAATTTAAACACGGATTACGCTTTCCGAAAATCATTTGAAGGCGGAATAGCAAGCAATGGATTTTCTTCGACAAAAATTCGGCGGGTCGAAGATAAAGCTCCGTTTCAAGAAAAAGTATCTAATCAGGTTCTCGCCGCGCTGCCAAGCGCCGAACTGGCAAAACTCTTGTCATTGGCGAAAAGAATAGATTTCTCCGCCGGTGAAAGCGTCTTTCAGCCCGGCGACAAAATCAGATACGTCTATTTTCCCGAAACAGCCGTCTTCTCCGAATTTGACATTCTTCAAGACGGAAAAACCTGCGAAATAGCGATGATCGGCAAGGAAGGTTTTGTCGGCTTGCCCGTGATACTCGATTCGGCAACGGCAGACCGCTGGACGGAAGTTTCTCTCGGCGGCAGCGCGTTGAGAATCAACAGCGACATTTTTCAAAATTCATTTACCTTCGGCGTCCCCGCGCAAATGAAGATGAACCAATATCTGAACTATTATATTAAACAAATCTCTCAGCGGGTCGTCTGCAATTGCTACCACCAGATAAAAGAGCGTTTTTGCTGCTGGCTGCTGATGCTTCAGGACCGGAAAGAATGCAGCGAATTTTCATTAACCCAGGAACAGATCGCCCGTTTAATGGGAATCAACCGCCCGAGCCTGAGTTATATAGCCAAAGAAATCCGCGACGATAATTTAATCAATTACTCGCGCGGTAAAATCACGATTTTAGATCGAGAGAAATTAGAAAACTCAGCTTGCTCGTGTTATGCGGAGAAAATGAAAGAGGCTTTTTCTAATAATGGCATGGAAATTCAAATGATCTAGCCTTTGCAGTAGACTGTCTTAACGATAGTTGTTCGGATTTTCGACCGCCAAATTTTCAGATTGCGCGGCATTATTTAGTTCGTTGTCGGCGGAGATAAAAATCAGCGCCGTCAAACCGTCGTTCAATCGTTTGCGGTTGGCGATTAAAGCCGTTGCGGGTTGAACCGAATCATAACCGCGTAATGCGTAAATTTCGGTTAATCGCACTGCTTCGTTAATGATTATATCGGTTAAATCCACTGCGAAAAAGCGTCTGGCGAAAATGCGCCGAAACCGCAAAATTGATTTTGTCGTCTGATTTGCCGCTAGAGTTAAACCTTTTTGTCGTCGGGCAAGCGCGGCACAAACTTCGACTTCGGTGATTTTCGCGGAATAGAGAAAATTTTTCGCCGAAGGACGCAAAAGACCGATCAGAAAATTTGTGCCTTTTTCCTTCGCATAGCGTTTCACCATCGCGCTGCTTTCAATATAATACGCCGTCATCTGCGCTCCCGAATAATCATTTCCGAAAGCGGCTCGCCTTCAAATTCAATCGGCTCAAAATCGTCGTCTTCATCGCTTTCATCACGCGGCGGAATATTACTGATAAAACCTTCGGCTAAAAGTTTCTTGGCAAACGCCTCTTCTTTCGCCTCCAATTCTTCCGCTGAAAGTTCTTCGATAATTTTAATCGGCTCGACCTTTTCTGCGATTTCAACAAGTTTCTGCAAATCTTTTGTTGAAATAATAACCTGGTTTTCTCCGTGATTTCTCGTTTGAATATTCATAAGCTCATTTTATATGACTCGTTCTACGTTTCAGAAAATCCATTAAAACAAATTGCGTCAGATTATTCGGATTGGCGAAATACGCCTTGCCGCGCGTCATCTCGGTCATTTTTTTGACGAAATCCACCAGATACCAATCGCTCGCCAGCATAAACGTATTTATCATAATTCCCGCTTTTCGGCAGGCTTGCACTTCCTTAAAAGTTTCCGCCATTACAAACGGGTCGCCGCCCATCGAATTTTTATATAAAAGGCGTTTGTCGTTTTGAACCTGTGAATAACGGCGGTAATTAAAATAAGCCGGATTGCCCGAATCCATAAAAGCGGCGGTCGGTTTACCGTCCGTCACCATCACGATTTGTTTCATTTCCTTGCGCTGTGCCGTTAAAAGCCGCCGTGCTAATTTTAAGCCTTCCGCCGTGTTCGTGTGATAAGGTCCGACCTGCGTTGTGGCGAGTTTGGCAATCGGCAGTTCTTCGGCGCTGTCGTGAAACAGAACGATTTTCAGAGAATCGCCCGGATATTGTGTTCTGATTAAATGCGCGAGCGCGAGCGCGACCTTTTTCGCGGGCGTAAATCTGTCCTCACCGTAAAGAATCATCGAATGCGAGCAATCGAGCATCACGACCGTGGCGCAAGATGAACTGTAATCCTGCTGGTGAACGTGCAAATCCTTGTATTCCAAATTTAACGGAACGCCCAAGCCTTCTCTCTGGATTGCGGAAAGCAAAGTCGCGTTGACATCCAGATTTATGGTGTCGCCGAACTCGTATTGCTTGCTGCTCAAAGCGGCTTCAATTCCCGTGTCGAGATAATGCGTATCGTGCCTGCCGAGGCTTGATTTGCCCATTGAACCAAGCAATTTTTGCAGCGTTTTATAACCGAGAAAATCCAAGCCTTTTTCGGTTACTTCAAACTTGATGTTTCGCGGAAGCGGCTGCCCGATTTCGCCTTGCCCGCCTTGTTCGCCCTGCCGCACTTGCTGCTGCGGCTGTTCGATTTCCTTTAAATTCAAATAACCTTCTTCGACGAGCCGTTCAATTAGTTGATTTATCAGCTCTTCAAGAAGCGAGCCTTTAAATTTGCCCTCGTTTTCAGCGAGCATCTTCTCGACATCGCGCGGCGTGAGAATTTCCTGTTCGAGAAGCGCCTGCAAAATCGCGCGGCGCAGAGCATCCAGCGAATCGTCAGGCTGGTTGCGCTGCCGTGTCCAGTAATAATCTTCGTTAAAGCCGGAATCGAGAATCTGATTCGAAAGCGAATCCATCAGATCTCCAAGATTTACGCCAAAAACATCAAAGCCGGTGAATTTTGAATAGCGGATAAACTTCATAACAAAATTGTAGAATTTCAGGCTTAAAAAAGCTATTACAAAACTCTTACATTCGAGCGGCACAAAACTTGATAGGATTAACATCATAACGTACGGAAAACGTTAAAACTTTTATTTTTTTTTATTACGCAGGGGGAAACAAGTGGAAAACATAATCAAATCTAATCCGGAACAATCAGGCAAAATTCAATGGGTAACGCTTGGCGCGGTCGCAATTTTTCATATCTTAGCCGTCGCGGCTTTGTTTACATTCAGTTGGCAGAACTTGCTGGCTTTTATCATTCTCTGGTGGGTGGCGGGCAGTCTCGGTATCGGAATGGCTTATCACCGGCTTCTGACGCACGGCGGCTATAAAACACCGAAATGGCTTGAGTATTTTTTAACTTTTTGCGGAACTCTTGCCTTGCAGTCGGGAGCGTTGATGTGGGTAACGACGCATCGCATTCACCACGCGCACACCGAAACCGAAAATGACCCGCACAGCCCGCGCAGCGGAACTTACTGGGCGCACATCGGCTGGATTTTTCGCGGAACGGCGCAAAATCAGGATGAAGAGACCGTTAGACGCTACGCGCCCGATTTGCTCAAAGACAAATTCCACGTTGTGTTATCAAAATATTATTATGTTCCGACTATCGTTCTCGCCGTAGTTTTGTTTGCAATCGGCGGCTTTTCAATGGTTTTATGGGGAGTTTTTCTGCGCATTGTCTGGGGCTGGCATTCGACCTGGCTGGTCAATTCAGCAACGCATCTCTGGGGAACACGTCGTTTTGAAACTCACGACGATTCGCGCAACAACGGCTTGATTGCCGCAGTTTCATTCGGCGAAGGCTGGCACAACAATCACCACGCGAATCCGCGCTCGGCAAAACACGGTATGGCTTGGTATGAATTTGATTTGAACTGGCTGCAAATCAGCCTTTTGGAAAAAATCGGGTTGGCGAAAAAAGTTTACGTTTACAATTACGAAAAACAAGAAGCGAAAGCTGAAACCTTACAGGAAGCTGTTTAAAGGCAAAAGTAAAAAGCAAAAGGCAAAAATTAAATTCATAAGCTGATTTTTGAATAGAATCGAACAGGTTTTATCTGAAAAAGTCAGCTTTTACTTTTGCCTTTTGCCTTTTGCCTTTTTACTTTAAAAGTATGCGTGTTGTCGGTCGTCGAAAAGCCGCGATTTTCTTTCTGGTTCTGGGCATTTGTCTGGTTTCTCTAGCCGTCGCGCTAAACGTCGGCTGGATTTTGCTGAATTTACAGCAAATCGCGCTTCTGGTTTTCGGAATTGTCTTTTTTGCCCTAATTATTACCGGCTTGGTTTTGAACACGATTTTCCTTATCCGCGAAATTCGGCGAAACGAACAGCACGACGCATTTTTAAATGCCGTTACGCACGAACTGAAAACCCCGATAGCATCCATCAAACTCTATCTCGAAACCCTGAAAACACGCGAAGTCGGCGAAGCAAAACGCGAAGAGTTTTATAACGTAATGCTTGCCGACAGCAACCGTCTTTTAAATACGGTCGAGCAGGTTTTGCAGGCAAGCCGCACGCGCGAGAAAAACCGCACGGTAAATGTTGTAGAAATAGAGCTTGAGCAGCTAATCCGCGAATGTGTCGACATTATCAGGACTCGTTATAATCTGAGCGAAGAGGTTATTACATTTCAGGAAAAAGCCGGGCAAATCAAAGTTTCCGGCGATGCGATGGAACTGCAAACCGTTTTTATAAATCTGCTCGACAACGCCGTAAAATACTCTGGAGGAGAGCCGAAAATTTCGATTCGCTTGAGAAATCCGAATGAAAAAATCGTGGAAGTCCGCATCCGCGACAACGGCATCGGGCTGGATGAAAATGAATTAAAAAGCATCTTCAAGAGATTTTACCGCGTTCCGAACGGTTCGACGCAGAACATTAAAGGAACAGGATTGGGACTTTATATCGTTTATTCGATCATCAAAAAACACGGCGGAAGGATTTTTGCCGAAAGCCGGGGCGAGGGCAAAGGAACAACCTTTGTTGTGCGTCTGCCGAAAATTTGATTTATGAAAATTCTGATTGTCGAAGATGAACACCATCTAGCCGAAGGTTTGCGCTTTAATCTTGAAGCGGAAGGTTTTGAGGCTGAAATTGCCGCCGACGGCGCGGAGGCTTTGGAAAAACTTTCCTCGGAAGATAGTCGGTTTGACGCAATCGTTTTGGACGTGATGCTTCCGAAAATAGACGGTTTTACAATTGCCAAACGCCTGCGGGCAGCCGAAATTTTCACGCCGATTCTGATGCTCACGGCGCGAAATCGACCTGAAGACGTTTTGCGCGGCTTTGAATCCGGCGCGGACGATTATTTGCCGAAACCGTTTGAGCTTAAAATTTTTCTGGCGCGTCTGCATGGGCTTTTACGACGGCGCGAATGGTTTCGGAAAGAAGAGGTTTCTACAAATGACGAAGAAACTTACACCATCAACGGCAAGACAATTGATTTTGGGAATCTCGAACTACAAAGTGGAAGCGAAACGATTCAATTAACTTTGATGGAAGCAAAGCTTTTGCGTTATCTGATCGAAAACGAAGGCAGAGCCGTTTCGAGAAAAACAATTCTGGAAGACGTTTGGGATTTGCGCGAAGACACCGACACGCGGGCGATTGATAATTTCATCGTGCGCCTGCGCCGCTATCTCGAAGACGAGCCAAACAGCCCGCAAATCCTGCAAACCGTGCGCGGCGTCGGGTATAAATTTGTGAGAAATTAAACTTCAAAAAGCATAGGCGGAAACAACGGATTAACACCGATTTTCGCAGATTCTTAAAATAAAAAATCCGTGTCAATCTGCGTTAATCCGTTGTTTCTATTTTTCTTAAACCCTCTCACGCCGCAAAACCTTCAAATTCTCGCGCCAATTTTCGTTTAAATCGAATCGGTAAATTTCCACTTTCTTTGAAACCGTGCCTGCAAGAAAATCGAAATGCGGATGAAAGCTCAAAGTCGGCGCGACCAGATAAACGAGCGCGGGCGCGTTTTTAATCTCCAAATCGCCGAAGACTTTCGCCTTTTGCAAAGTTCCGGCGCGGCGCTGCAACTCGATTTTTCGCCAGTAATCCAGCGCCTGAAAAATCATCTCGCGGTCGGGCGAAACTTTTAGCTCAATAATTATTAAACGCCCGTCTCGTCTCAGCGCGAGCAAATCAATCTTATCGCGGTCGGTGCGGAATTGATTGTAAATCGGCGATAAAATCAAGTTTGCGTCGAGCAGTTTTATATTCTGCCGCAAAATAAATTCGAGCCAGCTTTCCGGCGCGAGCCGGTAAAATTCGTGTCTTTTATTCGGCGCGTCAAAACGGCGATTGTTTTTCAAGCTTTCGATTAACTGCAAAAAATCTTCCCAAGTTTTCTCGGATAAAATCTGCCGGTTTTGCTCGATTCCGAACCAAGCCTTTTCCTCACCGAAAACCTTCCGCACACGCGCAAACGGCAAGCCGCGAAAACGCAAGGTTTCACCGTTTCGGCTGAATAAAACATCAATTTCATCCGGCGCGATTTTCAAAATCTCTTGCGCCATTTGGCTGAGTTCCGCGTTTTCCGTCAAATGAATTTTTCCAGCTTTCTCGCGCCACAAATCGAAAAAATCAAAATCCGCCGCTTCAATCAAACCTTCTTCTCTTTGCTCCTTTGCGCCTTCGCGGGAAATTTCAAAAATCTTTATCTTTCTCCGCCAATTTTCCCGCAGAAGCGCGTGAAGTTTCTGTAAATTTTTGCGCGTCTTTTTCTCAGCCAAAATCCAAATCGTGTCAACCGGATTTTTCTTTCGTCTTTCGAGATTTGAAAGCCACAAAATTGCTGTCGTCAAAAGATTTTCCGGCACAGCTTGGTCGGAAACGTCGGCTAAAGCAGCGGTTTGTTTTCCGTTTTGAATTTGAAAAATGATTTGCGCGAAGCGTCCGGTTTCCTGATTGAGCGCCACGCGCAGGAGTTTAGCGGCGCGAAACTCCTGCGCGAGCAAGCGGGCGATTTTGTTTGCCTTCTCCAGCCGCGCAAGTTCGACCGCTTCGCCCAATTCTCTTGCCGAAACGCGCGGAACGAGATTTATTTTTTCCGTTTCCTTTTCAAAATTGCGGGTTAGATTAAGCGTGATTTTCTCATTCTCAAATTTGAAATCCGTGACGCGCCAGATTTGAAAGCCTTTTTCGTCGAGAAATCCGAAAAGGATTTTGTTTTGCTCGAAAGTGATCTCAATCTCCGCTTTTTGCAGAGAAAAAGTTTTGCCCGATGAGAAAACCGCCAACCATTCCTGATGGGAATAAAGAAATTTGGTGATTTCGGAAAAAGCGGTTTCGAGATCAGACATTCGGCGAAACTCCATTTAAGTTTCACGAAAATAACCCTTTTCGGTAAAAAATTCAATCATTCTCTCCGACCAATCCGCATAGCCTTTCTCCGACGGGTGAATTCCGTCGCTAAAAAAGCCCTCGGAAATTTCATTTGGCTGGTGAAAATAGAAAACCTTATTCATCGCGGCGGTCAAATCTCGGATATTCGCGTCGTGCAGACGGGAAAGCCGCCACAAAATGCCGTTAATCGGCTGCGGAATGGCAGGGGAGAATTTAATCATCGGACAGTTTGCCAGAAAAATCGTCACGCCGGGATTTTTTTGCCGCAAAATTTCGAGCAATTCTCTCATATCGCGCCGCCATTTGCGCGGGCTGCTCAGCTTTAAAACGTCGTTTCCGCCCAAGCCGAGCAGAATATAATCGAATTTTTCATCGGGAATCAGCGGCACGAGTTCTTCAATCGTCTGCCGCGCGGTTACGCCGTTTTTGCCGATGACAAACCATTGCACGGATTTTTCGATTTTTTGGCTTAGAAATTTGGCGAATTGTCCTGCGAGAGCGGTTTCGTGTGTCCGCGCGCCGAGACCGGCAACGGTGGATTCGCCGATGACCAGTAGTTTGACGTATTCGTCTTTAGCGCCGAATTTACCGGATTTTTCGCCCTGCGCGTCGGGCAAAACGCCGACCTTCCGCCGTGCGTATTGTCCTTGTAAATAGAGGAAAGGCGCGAAAGGTAAAATGATGATTCCGCCGAGAAGGTAAATTGTCTGCCACCAAACTATTTTCATCGCTGCCCGCTATGCTAAAATTGCATTTCGCCGATGTTTTCGTCAACTGCGCTCAAAACCTTTCTCGTCCTCGCCGCTTTGTTTTGCGCGTCCTGCCAAGCGTGGCAATCGGCGGAAAACGTCAACAGGGAAGCGATTGTCGCCGAAGAAATCAAGACCGGAATCCCGTTTTCGACCGCAGAACCGGAAATTTTTCAAGCGGAAATCATCGTTTCGACCGGCAGCGCGGAAAAGAAATTTTTCACGGCGCGAAACAAAGCCGGACATTTGACCGTTTTTAATCGCGGCGAAAAAGACGAAATTGCCGTTTTGCGGGCGAAAGACGGCGAAACTTATGTTATCAACCGGGAAAAAAAGACGTTTCGGAAAAACCAGAACGGCGCGGGCGATTCTTTATCCGTTGACAGAAACCTGCTCGATTTTTTAACGACCAAATGGCTGGTCGAAAAGCGAGACGCGACGTTTGAAAATCTCGGCGCGGAAAATAATTTAACCAAATATCGCGTGCGTTTCGCGGATTCAAACAGCTCGGAGATTTTGGTTTTTGTTGACGAAAACTTGAAAATTCCCGTCAAGCAGGAATTTTACAGTCTGGCGGACGGGCAGAAAAATTTGATGTATTCGACGGAAGTCAGAAATTTTAAATTGCAGGCGGAAGACGGTTTGTTTGAACTGCCGAAGGATTACCGGGAAATTTCGCCGAAAGATAAAAATGAGTGAAACTGCTGAAAAAGTGGAAATTAGCGAAGCGCAGAAACAGCGTGCCAGGGAAACGCTAAAAAATGTTCCGTTTCCGCGGCTTGTCGGTCTCGAACTGGTTGACATCAGTTACGGCGAGGCGGTTCTAAAGCTCAAAATGCGGGACGAATTGCGCCAGCCGCAGGGAATTCTGCACGGCGGCGCGACCGCCACCTTGATTGACACGGCGACCGCTTTCGCTGTTATTTCGCAATTGGCGGAAGACGAAAAGGCTTCGACGGTTGATTTGACGGTGCATTATCTGCGCCCGGTTTCGGAAGGCGAAATTTTCTGCACCGCGCGAATCGTGCGCGCCGGGCGAAGATTTTTTACCGTTTCCGCAGATGTGGTGAATGAAGAAGGTAAGCTGATCGCAACGGCTCTTTCGACTTATACAAAGGTTTAGTAAAATTAATTTATGAGCGTGATAGTTTCAACATCCGAATTAAGGCTGGAAAAAGACGACGCGGGCGTTTTGCGTGTCGGAAATACAAGAATTCCACTGGACACAATAATTTTTGCGTTTAACGAGGGCGCAACTCCCGAAGAAATCGTTTGGCGCTACCCGACGCTCAGTTTAGTCGAAGTTTATGCGGCAATCAGCTATTACTTGCAGAATCGTGAAGAAGTTAAAGCGTATCTAAAAGAAAGAGAAGAAAAACACGCCGAAATTAAAGCCGAAGCCGAAAAAAGGTTTAGCCCCAAAGGTATCAGAGAAAGGCTTTTAGCCCGTCAAAACAATAAATGACTCGTTTTCTAGCCGATGAAAATTTCGATAACCGCATAATTCGGGGACTTTTACGGCATTTGCCTGAAATTGATATTGTGCGGGTTCAAGATGTCGGTTTGATAAATGCTGATGATCCTGAAATTTTAAGTTGGGCGGCGGTCGAGAAGCGGGTTTTATTAACTCATGATGTTGCGACGATGACAGCCTTTGCTTACAAACGAATTGCCGAAGATTTACCGATGGCTGGAATTTTTGAAGTTCCGAAAAAACTTTCAATTTCAGAGGCAATTGAACAGCTAGTTTTAATTGCTCAGTATAGCCTTGAAAACGAGTGGGAAGGGCAAGTCAGATTTTTGCCGTTACGATAAACAATGGAAGAACTCAAAAAATTTTTACGCTATTTCAAGCCTTACAAGTGGAATGTCATCGCCGGCATTCTCTTTATTTTGTTTTCGATGGCGTTCGGGCTTTTGATTCCGTATCTGGTCGGGCAGGCGATTGACGACATCAGCCGGGAAGTAACTTGGGAAAAGATAATTTATTACCCGCTGGCGATTTTAGGCGTGAATCTTGTGAGCGGGATTTTCCTGTTCTGGCAGCGGAGGCTTTTGATAAATGCCTCGCGGCATATCGAATATGATATGCGGCGCGATTTTTACGCGGCGCTGGTTCCTCAACCGCTCGAATTTTTCCAGAATAACCGCGTCGGCGATTTGATGGCGCGGGCGACGAATGATCTGGGCGCGATTCGACAAATCGTCGGACCGATGATTTTATATTCGTTTCAGGCTGTTTTCGCGCTGGCGATTGTTCTGCCGATTATGCTCAATATCAGCGTTAAACTCACTCTGTTTTTGCTGATCCCGATGCCGTTTGTTTCGCTCACGGTCAAATTTTTAGGGGCGCAGATTCACACGCGGTTTGAAAAGATTCAGGAATTTTTCTCCGATAT
>DATHTS010000745.1:0-3650 GCA_035462935.1 Pyrinomonadaceae bacterium | reverse complement strand
AAGAATCGGCTCGAGATTATTAAAATCGAGCGGTTTGTTTATCAAATCGTCGCAGCCGGCTTCGATTGCCTGCCGGTAATATGATTTGCCGTAAGCGGTAACGGCGATAATCGGTATTTTGCCGAGACCGTCAAATTTTCTAATTTTTTGAGTGGCGGTAAAACCGTCCATCACGGGAAGCGATAAATCCATCAAGATAAGATCGGGCGTTTGTTGCTTGGCTTTCTCAACCGCTTCCTGTCCGTCCGCCGCCTCGATAACTTCAAACCCGAATCTTTGCAGCAAAAACTTCATCATCGTTCGAGTATCGGCATAATCTTCAACAATTAAAACTTTTTTTGACATAGCAGCCTCCCAAACAATTAACAATAACAGAAAAAGGATACAAAAAAAAACAGGAAAATTTCAAAAAAAAATTGCCGGGCAGAAAAAAATCTTGATTTTTTTAAAGAAACAGGCATTTTTTCAACCTAAACCGCCGTCATAAGATAAAATCATATTAAATTTCATCTCTCTCCGAACGGTCGGAAAAAAGGTTACAGACTTTTGTGAAATTTCCGGCATCAAACTTTTATCCAATTCGTTCTTGAAAATTCAGGGGAATATTTAATATGAAAAAAATCGCTATTATTTTGCTGGTTGTTTTTGGTTTTACGTTTGTTTCGGCGCAATCGGGGAGAAGAATCGAACCGCCGCCCGCTCCGCCTGAGGAAGTCGAAAATGCGGATGTATATTCGGAATCCGCTCCGAGCAAGAGGCTGATGATTTATCCCCCGAATATTCGCGAGAGACTGGAACAGGCAAAAAACAAATCCGACGCGAAAACGCCGAATCAAGCTTCAAGCATTCCCGTAATTACGGACGCTGACGATGATGTAATAAAAATTGAATCCACATTAGTAACCATTCCGGTTTCCGTCTATGACCGCAACGGTCTTTACATTCCGGGGTTGCGGCAGCAGGATTTTAAGATTTTTGAAGACGGAGAAGAACAGGAAATAGCTTATTTCGGAACAACCGAGAAACCTTTTACCGTCGTTCTGCTGATTGATGTCAGCCCTTCGACCGAATATAAAATCGAGGAAATTCAGCGGGCGGCAATCGCTTTTGTTGACCAGCTTAAACCGCAGGACAGCGTTATGGTTATCGAGTTTGGAAGGAAAATCAACGTATTGACGGAAGCGACGAATAACCGGCAGAAAATTTATAAAGCGATTAAAAAAGCGGATTTCGGCGGCGGGACCTCGCTTTATGACGCGGTTCAATTCTCGCTCCGCAAGCGTCTGAGCCAAATCGAAGGTCGGAAGGCGATTGTTTTATTTACGGACGGCGTTGATACAACCTCTGGAAAAGCAAGCTATGACGAAACCGTGTATGAAGCGGAGGAAAACGACTCGATGATTTTCCCGGTTTATTACAATACCTTTTTCGATATGCGTGGAGGAGGGAGCGTTCTCAACTCGCCTTTTCCGGGCATTACTCTCGGAGGCGGCGTACGCGGAACGCGACCGGAAGATTACGCGCTCGGGAGACAGTATTTAAATGATTTGGCGGATGCGACAGGCGGACGAGTTTTCCGACCGGAAGCGACGCCGGGCGGATTGACCGCCGCTTTTGAAGGCATCGCCGAAGAACTTCGCCGCCAATACAACATCGGTTATTACCCGAAAGCCGAAGGCAAAACCGGGCAGCGCAAGCAAATAAAAGTCAGGGTAAACCGCCCTAAATTAGTCGTCCGGGCGCGTGACAGCTATATCGTCGGGCAGGGAAGCCAGACGCAAAGCAAGAATTGATTTATAAAAATTAAGGTGTAAATGAAAGGACGCAGAGTTTTTTACTTTGCGCCCTTTTATTTTTGATTCTTGACAAAATCGCTCCGAGCAGTCAGATTGTTTAACGGAAGTTTTATAAAAAAATCTTTTCTGAAAAATGCGTGTAGCCGTTTTATCTGCGGAAGCAGTTCCATATTCAAAAACCGGCGGTCTGGGCGATGTTGCGGGCGCGCTGCCGAAGGCGCTGAAGCAAATCGGCTTGGACAGTCTGCTGATTACGCCTTTGTATTTGCAAACGAAGGGCGAGCATCTAGGGCATTTGGCGATTGATGATTTGTGGGTCGAATGGCGCGGGCGGTCGTTTAGGGCGAAGGCTTTTTTCAGCGAAGCAAACGGCTCGCCGACGTTTTTGATTGACGCGCCCGAATATTTTCACCGCAGCTCGATTTACGGTTTTACCGAGGATTACGAGCGTTTCGCCTTTTTCTGCCAAGCCGCGCTCGCTTTGATAAAGCGCGTCGGAGCGCCGCCGGACATTGTGCATTTAAATGATTGGCATTGCGGTTTCGCGGCGGCGAAAATCGCGCATCTGCGATTTTGGGACGCATATTGGCGAAACACGCGGACGGTTTTTTCGATTCACAATCTCGCTTATCAAGGCGCGTTCGGCGCGGAAGAGCTTTGGAAATTGGGTTTCGGCAGCGAATTTGAGCGAAATGCTTTTATGCTCAATGGTCACGCTTCAGCTTTGAAGGCGGGCTTGGAAGTTTCGGATATGCTCTCGACCGTAAGCCGGACTTATGCAAAAGAAATTCAACAGCCGGAAAACGGCTACGGGTTGGATTGGCTTTTGCGGCAGAGAAGCGGCAGGCTTTTCGGCATCGTCAACGGCGTCGATTACGAAGTCTGGAATCCGCAGACTGATGAGACTTTGCCGGCGCATTTTTCAAAGGAAGATTTGAGCGGCAAAAGGGAATGCAAGCGTTTTCTGCTGGAAAAATTTTCCTTACCGGTTAATTTGGAACGCCCGATTTTTTCAAACGTTTCGCGTTTGACGGCGCAGAAGGGTTTTGAACTGATTCAGCAGACGGCGGTTGAGATTTTGCAGGCGGGCGGTTATTTTATCGCGCTCGGTTCGGGCGATTCAGCTCACGAGGATTTTCTGCAAAAACTGAGAAATTTCGCGCCGCGGCAGGTTGGCGTTTACGTCGGCTACAACGAAACGCTGGCGCACCAAATCGAAGCCGGCGCGGATATGTTTTTGATGCCCTCGCGTTTTGAGCCGTGCGGTTTGAATCAGATGTATTCGCTCAGATACGGAACCGTGCCGATTGTTCGCGGAGTCGGCGGTTTGGAAGATACGGTGGAGAATTTCGACCGCGTAAGCGGCACGGGAAACGGCTTTAAATTCAGAGATTTTCGCTCCGACAAGTTTTTGGAAAAGATTTACGAGGCGATGTTTGCCTTTGCCGAACCGGAAACCTGGCGGCGGATTCAGCTAAACGGGATGAACGAAGATAATTCGTGGGAAAATGCGGCGAGAAATTATCTTGCGCTGTATCAAATGACGAAATAAGTGAGAAGTGAGAGGTGAGAAGTGAGAACTAAAAACATAAACTTTCAGTTCTTATTTCTCATTTCTCACCTCTCAGTTGAGAATAAATGTTCAGCTTTCAGATTGATGAAAATTTGAAGTTAGTTCTATTGCAGGAGCGTCATGCCGGAGAACTTACAAAAGTCGTGCGGGAGAATCTTGAACAGCTAAAACTCTGGATGCCGTGGGCGACGGACGATTATTCGGCGGATTCGGCGCGGGAATTTATCAAATCGAATCTGTTGGAATTTGCCGGAAACGGGAGCTTTTCAGCGGGCGTTTTT
>DATHTS010000744.1:0-10297 GCA_035462935.1 Pyrinomonadaceae bacterium | reverse complement strand
GGCTGCGTCCAAACGCCGACCACTTCGTGTCCGTCCTTCAAAATTCTCTCTAAAGTCGGGACAGCCGCCCGCGGGGTTCCCATAAAAACGATTTTCATTAAAATTTCATAAAGAAAAAGGCGGAATACAAAAATACAATCCCGCCAATTTCATCCACAATAAGCCTTTTGCTAATAAGCGCAATGATAATTTGAAGTTTCCAGGACTCTCGTCCATTTTCCATTCGCTCGTTTGTAAACGTTAAAGTTACTTCCTTCAAACGCCTGCGTAATTGTAAAAACTTCGCCAACACCGTCGCCGTCGTAGTCAAAGACATCAAGCAGAAGTTCATGATATAAGCCTTTATCCAAATCGTTTATGTCCTTGCTCAACACATTTTCCTCTGCAAATTCTTCAAATTTCTTAAAAGATAGCGACATTTCGCCCTTCGCATCTTTGTCGGCGATGAAAAACAATAAAGAACGCTTTTTGTCGCCCGTGTTATACCAATAAGAACCGACAAATTCAAAATCTCCGTCATTATCAACATCGAGTTTCGTCAAATTATGATAACGAAACTCATTAGTGTTCTTAATTGGCACGTTTTTGCTTTTCATTTCCGCCATTAAAAGCTCTTCGATTTTGGCGCGCTCCGTAATCAAAGGCAAACGGCGCACGCCTTTGACCGATTTTTTCGCCTGCGCGTCGGTTGCCAGAGCCATCACGAAACCTTTGGGATTAACCTGTCTCGATTGAATGGAAATCTGCGCTTGATTACCCGCGCAGTCGGAATCGGATAAATCTTTGACGACGGTAACCGTTCCGGCATCAGCGCCGCCAAAGATTAAATTGTATTTTGTCCGGGGCTTGTAATGTGTTTTGGCGAATTCGGGATTATTTTCCGCCCTGACAACATCATCGCCGATACCCGTCAATTTGCCGTTTTTTACGAACGCTATCGGCTCGATCTGCTTTCCGTCATTGACGACCGCAAAAATCTTTTTGTTTGATTTTTGCGCGACGGTTGAAGAAACAAGCAGCAATATTAGAGACAAAATTAGTAGATACTTTCTGTAAACCATTCTTCAATTGTATCAAATCTTCTGCGACACAAGTTTTGCCTGCATAAACTGCAAAAGATATTCGCGCCCGCCCGCCTTTGAATCCGTCCCGCTCATATTAAAACCGCCGAACGGATGAGCGCCGACCATCGCGCCGGTGCTTTTGCGGTTAAAATAAAGATTTCCGACGTGGAATTCGCGCCGCGCTTTTTCTAAATTTCCCTGATCCGTGGAATAAACCGAGCCGGTCAAACCAAACTCGGTATCGTTGGCGATCTCCAGCGCGTGGTCGAAATCCTTCGCCTTGATAACAGCCAAGACAGGCGCGAAAATTTCTTCCTGTTCGATGGTCGCTCCCGGTTCTACGTCATCAATAATCGTCGGTTCGATATAAAAACCATTTTCGTTGTTTCCAACGCCGCCAACCAAAAGTTTTCCGCCTTCTTCCTGACCTTTTTTGATATAATCCAGAGTTTTATTGAACGCCCGCTCGTTGATTACGGCGCTCATATTCGTATCAGGCTCGGTCGGCGCTCCGATTTTCAAATTTTTGGTCAAAGCGACGACCTTATCCATTAACTCATCGTGAACTTTTTCATCCACAATAAGCCGCGAGCAAGCCGAGCACTTCTGTCCCTGAAAGCCGAATGCGGAAGCGACAACGCCTTGCGCCGCCGAATCCAAATCCGCGTCGTCGGCAACAATAATCGCGTCTTTGCCGCCCATTTCCGCCACGACCCGTTTAATCCAAATCTGCCCGTCGCGTGTCTTGGCGGCTTCTTCGTTTATATGAAGACCAACCTGTTTTGAGCCTGTAAAAGAAATAAAACGGGTTTTCGGATGCGTCACCATTGCCTCGCCGGTTTCCGCGCTTCCGGTCAAAAAATTAACCACGCCCGCCGGAAGCCCGACTTCTTCAAGCAGCTCGATAAATTTCGCCGCAATCGTCGGCGAATCCGAAGAAGGTTTCAAGACAACCGTGTTTCCGGCAACAACCGCGGCGGTCGTCATCCCCGCCATAATCGCCAGCGGAAAATTCCACGGCGGAATCACCGCCCCTACGCCCAAAGGAATGTATTCCAGCCGGTTGTCTTCGCCCTCGATTTTCGTTAGAGAAGGCTCGTGCGCCCAGCGAATCATCTCGCGCCCGTAAAATTCGAGAAAATCAATCGCCTCCGCCGTATCTCCGTCGGCTTCCGCCCAGGTTTTTCCGACTTCACAAACCATCCAAGCCGAAAAATAATGTTTTCTCTCCCGCAGAAGCGCCGCCGCTTTGAAAAGATATTCGGCGCGGTCGGCAGGCGCGACATTTTTCCAAATCTTAAAAGCTGCGGTCGCCGCTTCGATGGCGCGATTGACAAGATTTTCCGCATCCGCGTCGGCTTCGCTAAACACGCCGACAACCTGCGTTTTATTCGCCGGATTTCGGCTCTCAAACTGCTCGCCGAGCGTTACGCGCGCACCGCCGATAATCATCGGATATTCTTTTCCAAGCTCGCTTTCTATCTGTTCCAGCGCCGCCCGCATCGCAATTTCGTTTTCCGGTATGCTGTAATCGGTAAACGGTTCGTTTCTAAATTCATCTAAAACTTTTTGTGTTTGCATAGTTCCCTCTTTGTTTAACCTAAAATTTTTTCCAAAAGTTTTTTCAAATTTTCCTTATCATTATCTTCTAAATTTCCAAGCCTCTTCAAAATCAAATTTTTCTCAATGGTTGTAAAAACCGGCTTAACTACTGAAGGTTTTAACAATCCGGCTTTCCTCCACTCCAATATTTCAATCTCATCGTTTTGAACGATTTTTCCAATTTGGCTCGTAATTGCCATCAAAACTAAATCGAGTCGGGCTAAATTATAAGCCGATGAGCTGACAATTACAGCAGGTCGCTTCTTTGTTCCTTTTTGATCGGTAAAAGGAAAAGGCACAAGAACTATTTCGCCGAACTTATAATTCGTCATAAACAGAATCTTCCTCGTTCTCCCAAACTCTTTTAAAAGCCTTTTCCGACATTTTCATTGCTGCTTGAACGAGTTTTCGTTCCTCATTCTGAACTAAAAAATCCACGAAATTCTCGACTTCCGCTTGTTTTTGCGGCGGCAAATGTTTGATTTTTTCAATTAAAATTTCGGTTTGCATATTTCAATCGTTTAATCCCAATTATGCCACGCGTCACGGAACTCATCTATTTTAACATTTTGAATTTCCGAACGGTTTGCCAGCCATTTTCTAAAATTTTCTCTTTGTTCCTCAGTAGGCGAAGTATATTTTATGGAAGAAGAAACAAACCCTTTCCAGCTTTCTTTTCCTCCTCCGCCTCCGAATAACAATTTATTCCTTTCGATCTCATCAATAAAATCATCCACAAATCGGTTAAAATCCTTCTCATTCAAACCGGATTTTAATTCGGTAAAAATCTCAAATCCAAGTTCCTGAAATTCGCCGAGGTGATATTTTTTTCGTAATCTTTTTTTCAGCTTCGATCTTTTCATTCCCATTTTCCCGTTTTCTGCAACCGTTTAATCTTCTGCTTGGCAAACTGCCTTTTCAAAGGCGACATTCTGTCCAGAAAAACAATGCCGTCGCAGTGATCGGTTTCGTGCAGAACGCAGCGGGCTTCCAAATCCGATACGTCGAGTTCCTGCGGATTTCCCAAAACATCCTGAAAACGCACGACGGTGCGGATTTCGCGGCGGATTTTCGCGTAAATTCCGGGAAATGAAAGACAGCCTTCTTCGCCGTATTGCTCGCCTTCTCGGGCGACGATTTCGGGATTTATCATGGCGAACTTCCTAGATTTATCTTCGCCGCCCGAACAATCCATTACAAAAATTCTCTGCGAAACCGCGACCTGCGGCGCCGCCAAACCGACGCCGCCTGCCTGATACATCGTTTCAAACATATCCTCGACGAGCCTTTTCAAATTATCGTCAAATTCCGCGACCGGTTTTCCGACTTCCAACAAAACGGGCGCCGGATAATTAACAATCTTCAAAAATGCCATAGCTATATTTTATAAGGGGAAAGATGAAAGGTGAAATTTAGATTACAAAATGTTTCACTTTTTTACCGATTCTCAGCCAAACGGCAAGAGTTTTTTTCTTTTTCAATTTAAAACTCTGCGCCTCAGCGTCTGTGCGGTGAATGCCTTTTACATCAAAATCGAAAACACGAAAAACAAAATTTTTTCCGCAGGCGTTAAATTCGAGCTTCGCCTGTTCAAATCTCGCCAAATCCTTTATCCAAACATCTTCCTTCTCTCGCTTATTAATAAAATTTACGAATTCAATCGCGTCTTCAAGATGTTTTTTAACCGAATTTGGTTGATAGCTTTGTGAGAACTCGCGGAAATAACTTTCAAAATTCTCGGCGAAAAATTTTCGTGTTAAAGGCAGCATTTTTTCGACTTCGCGCAGGCGTTTCCAGAAAAGCGAATCGGCGAAAAAGTTTAATTCTTCGGGTAGAACGGCGGCGAGTTCGGCAATTTCCTTTTCATCCAAATTGTTTTCTTTTCCGATTTTTTCGGGCGCGGACAAAAAACGTTTTCGGAGATTTTCATCCGTGTAAAGCCGCGCGAGAAAATTTTGCTGCTCTAAAAGGCTCATTCCAGTTTGCGGGTTTTTTGTTCTGCATAGAGCAAATCGGTTGTGTTTTCCGTGACGCTCGGAATAGGCTCAAACGGTTTATCTTCCAGAAGTTTGCCTGTTTCCCGTTTTTCTGACAATTCATTTTTCAAAGCGGGCTTTGCCTTTTCCTTTCTTTCCTTCAAATCTTCTCTGAAGGCTACGTAAGTCAGCGTCAAAGCCGCAAAAACCATAAAAGCGATAATAAAAATTCCGCCCAGAATGTTTTCGCCGGTCAAAATCATTTTGGTGAAAATAAAATAGATTATCGCGCCCATTCCCGTGAAAAGCACCAGTCCGAAACCGCCGAAAGCAATATTGCCGAATTTTTCCAGATTTCTTTCTCGTTTCAAAAGTTTGGCGCTTTCAGCCGACGGCATTTGCTCAAGCAACGATTCAGCGGTTCTCTCCAGATTCAAGCCGCAGGAACGGCAGAATTTTTGTTCGGTTGAATTGTTAGCGCCGCAATTTGGACAAAACATAATTTCACCTTAATTCGCCTGATGTCGTTTTTCGTTTAACGGAAAGTAAATCGGTCGTCCTTTCCGTCACGCTCGGAATCGGTTCGATAAAGTTATCTTCCAAAAGCTTGTTGGTGGGATTTGAAATTTCCTTCCGCTCATCGGGCGCAAAATTCGGAATTACATTTTCCGATTTCATAAAAAATTTCGGGTAATTAAAGAAAAAAGCCGAAAGAAGCACAAAAACAACCAACGCGATAAAGCCCGACCAGAATAAAGCATCAGCTCCGAAGAAAATTATCTTGTAATAAATTACTTTCGAAAAGAAAAAGCCCAATGCGATTATCGTTGAGCAGGAAAGAGAAAAAATTCCTAATTTTTTGAAAAGGTCTTTTCGTTTTTGTAACTTTGCGAATTCTTCTGAAGGGTTTTGTTCGGCGACGGCGCGTAAAATCGGGTCTAAATTCAGTCCGCAGGAACGGCAGTAAATTTGTTCGATTCCGATTTTTGAACCGCAATTGGGGCAAAACATAATTTTAAGTATAAAGTATAAAGGCAAAAATTTATACGCCAGCAGTTTCGGCAAAGTTCGTTTTTTCGAGCAGTTCGCGCGCTGTTTTAACTTCTTCCAAAATCTCCGCAAAAGGCGGAAATTTTTCGTCGCGTTCCAAAACCGCGCCTTTCACATCGCATCTTTGGCAGACTTCCCGGAAAACTTCCCAGATTTCGCTCTGCGTTTTGTTTGCGTGAGCGTCAATCAGAAGGTTTTGATGTTTGTGCAAACCGACAAAATGAAGCTGAACGATTCTTTCAGGCGGCAAACCGTCTAAAAAATCGCGCCAATCGAAATTGTGATTTCTCGAATTTATATAGAGATTTGTTACATCGAGCAAAAGACCGCAATCGGTTTCTTCCAAAACACGGCTAATAAACTCCGCTTCCGGCATTTCCGACGAAGGAAAACGCATCATATAAGTTATATTTTCCAAAATTAAAGGCGTTTTGATTTGTTCTTTCACTTTGGCGATGTTTCTGACAAACACTTTTACGGCTTCGCTTGTAAAGGGAACGGGCGCGAGATGCCCGATTTTTACGCCGCCGGATTTTGTGAAACAAATATGGTCGCTAAACCATTCCGGCTCGACGAATTCCACCAATCCCGCGATTTTCTCAAGATAACTTTCGTCAATTCCCTCTGCGCTTCCGAGCGAGAGTTCGAGAGAATGCGGGATTAGCGGAAAATGCTGTTTCAGGAGCTTTAATTCTTCCAATTTCTTTTGATTCGCATCGAGATAATGGTCGGCGGTGATTTCCAGAAAATCTATTTCATTTTGGTGCAAAAACAAATCGGCGCGGAATTGTTCACGAAAACCGATTCCAACGCCAAGGCGATTTTGGATTTTGGATTTTGGATTTGGGATTATTTCTGTTTTTATTTTCCCTAAAACCTGCATATTTTATGAACAACCGCCGCAACCGCCGCCGCAGGAGCTACAGCTTGAACCTGACGAACAGCTGCTTCCGCCGTCGCTGGACGAGCAGCTTCCGCAACTTGAGCCGCAGGAACTTCCTCCTGCCGCCGCTGCTTGCTGTTGGGCTTTTTGGAAGGTTTGATGATAATTGTCGAATACCGTTCCGGCTAAAATACCGCCGCCGAATACTCCGACCGAAAGCAGCAGCGGATCAACTCCGGCAAAAGTTGTTTGCGGAACTACTTGCGGCTGATTTGTCGGGATATAAGGCTTTTGCGCCTCGTATTTCAAACTGTCGAAGGCAAGCTGCAATCTTTCGAGATAGCGCTTGCCTAATTTGGTCAGCCGCGGCAATCCTGAAATTGCTTGGGCAAAAACCAAACCTACAATGCCGAAGACGATTATCCCGATAAAATTAAAGTTACCGAGCAAAACCGCGACGAAAATTTTATAAGCGCCCAAACCGAAAATTATCCCGAAAGCAAGCCGTTTCAAACGCGAGATTCGCGCTTTCATTTCGTCACTGACGAGCATTTGCTGTTGTTCGAGCCGGATTTCAAAAGCCTGACCGAACTGCTTTAATTGATCAACCAAGCCGTTCGGCTGAAAAATTCTTTCAATTTCCTGCCTCGTTTTTATCCAATCCAGCGAGATTTGCTCGATTAAATTTAAGCGGGCGGTATCCGTTTTGTCTTTCACCCGTTTTAGATATTTTTTGCTACCTTCATCTTCGATTTGAAGAAAGCCCTTTTGCATTAATGAAAAAACAACCGAACGCGCCAATTCATTTGTGCCGCCCCGCAAATAGGCGATTTCATACGGATCAATTGTCGGCGGAATCGGCGGAAGGGAAAGTCGGTCGGTTTTATCTGCGCGGCTTTTGGTTATTCCCAAAAATACCAGGGTGAAAAAGATTACGAAACCGTAAAATATTAGGAAATACGGTCCATACATCGTTCCAAGCGGGTTATCAAGCAAAATTTCCATTGAAAGAAACCTCCACGTTTATTGTATCCGCTTTTTAAAACGAATTTCCAGATTTTTTTGTTTTAAAGTTAAGGAAGATTTAACACACAAAAAAACTCCGCCTTTTCCGACGGAGTTTTTACTTAAAGGAGCAAAAAAACAACTAAACGTTTTACCGGTAAATGCTTTCACCGCGATAGTTGCGCCATTCGTTTTCAAAATAATCGGCATCTTCGGTTGAGCGCGGGTTGACACCCATCACCATTCCGCCTTCACGAATACCTGTTTCGTATTCTTTCGCACGCTCTTCGGGAATACCCGAACCGATCAAAGCACCGACCAATCCGCCGGTCACACCGCCCGCTCCTGCGCCTGCGAGAGCCGCTGCTAAAGGACCGGCAACGATTAAACCGAGACCCGGAATAAGAACGCTTGTTCCAATGGCGGCAATTCCGCCGATAATCGCGCCGAGCGTTCCACCGATAGCAGAACCTGCGCCCGCGCCTTCAAGCGCCTTGCTGCCTAATTCCGTATCAACATCACCAGCATCGTCACTAAACCAACTGTCACGGGTTTTATCCGCCATCAAAACATTGATGTCGTCTTTAGTGTATCCGCGGCTGATTGCGCTGTTGTATGCGCTTTCGGCGCTTTCGCGGTCACGGAAAAGCCCCGTTAACATACGGTTTTGTTCTTGACGGGCATCACCGCGCGCTGCCTGGGCTTCACCCTCGCGTTCAGTGGCTCTATCGCCGGTGACTTCACCATAAGCATTTTTTGCAGTTCCAGAAATGCGATCACCTATCGCAGATGCTTCTTCACTAATGGAATCTTCCTTTTTAAATGTTCCTTGATCCATAAATTTACCTTCCTTGTTAAAGTATTTGCTAAGTTTTTCCTAGCATAAAATTTATTTAGCAAGAAGCGTTCCGTAAATCTACTTTATTGCATTTATTGGATTTAACTGTTTTCAAGGAAATTAAAACCGGAATAATATGTGGGAATTTGTCTTAAATTAAGACACTTGGATTTTAAAAAATAATACAGCCGTGATAAATCTTGAAAAAGTAACTTTCAAAAATTTATGTTTAAAATCATCCTTTTTCTTTTTTCGTTTGTTTTATTCGGTATGACAATTTTTGCTCAGGAAAATTATAAAGTTTATGACGCGGAAGGAAACGCTTCGGATTTGAATAAAATTCTCGAAGCCGTAAAAAATACTGATGTCGTTTTTCTCGGAGAACAGCACAACGACGCGGTCGCGCACGCGCTTCAACTGCAAATCTTTAAAGAAGCGGTTGAGAAATACGGAAATGAGAGAAAAATAATTCTTTCCCTCGAAATGTTTGAGCGCGACGTGCAGATCGTTTTGGATGAATATTTGAAAAATCTGATAAGCGAACAGCATTTTTTGCGAAGCAGCCGACCCTGGGACAACTACAAAACTGATTATCGCCCGCTGGTCGAACTCGCCAAAGAGAAAAATCTACAAGTTATCGCGGCAAACGCTCCGCGCCGGTATGTAAATATGGTTTCCAGAATGGGCAGAGAATCGCTCGGAAAACTCTCTCCCGAAGCGTTAAAATGGCTCGCGCCCCTTCCTTTTGAAAAAGCCTCGCAGGCTTACGCCGATAAATTCAACGCTTTGATGGGCGGCTCGCAGCACGAAGGCGCGGCGAAGATTCTCGAATCCCAATCTTTATGGGACGCGACGATGGCTTATTCGCTTGCCGGAAGTTTGAAACAAAATAAAAAAACTTTGGTTATCAATCTAAACGGAAGCTTTCACACGGAAAATCGTCTGGGAACGGTCGAGCATCTTTTGAAATATAATCGAAAGGCAAGAGTTTTAGTCGTTACGATGCGGTATGAAGATGATTTCAAATTTTTTGATAAAACCAAACACGGAAAGCTCGGCGATTTTGTGATTTTGACGGACGCAAAAGTGCCGCGAAGTTTTAAATAAAAAAGTCCGGCGAGTTAAAATCCCCGGACAAAGTTTTTACAATCTTAACCCAAATTACTAGAAACTATCTCAAGAATAATATTAACGTTAAGCAAGCGGTCTAAGACCGCGTTTCAAGCAACAATCTACGACAAACGCGGTCACAGACCGCTTGCTTAACCTTACGTTCTGTATTTTTGAGATAGCCTCCAGTTTCAGAAAAATGCGGAAGATTTGCCCACGAATCACGCGAAAAAAACACGAATAAATCGCTTTTTCTTCTTTTATCCATTCCATTCGCGCTGATTCGCGGGCAAATCCCTTACAGAAATTAATAACTAGCAACTTGGGTAATCTTATTTTTTTACTTATTTTTATCAGCCGTAAATGTAATCGGCGGAAGACCCGGTCCTGAAAGATTTCCGGTCATTTTATCGCCTTCAATCTTTCCTTCCATTTTCAATTCCATCGGCTGCCCTTGAATTTCAACTTTCATCGTTGCGGTAAACATATTTCCGCTGATTTTTCCGTTCTCGATTGTTCCGCCGCCGAGAGCCGAAGAAATCGTTCCCGTTAAATCAGCGCCGTTTTGCTTTAGCTCCAAATCAATCGGAACAATTTGACCGCCGGCATCAGCCGTCATTTTCCATTTTCCGGTGGTATTGACGGTCGGCGCGGCATTCATATCAACCTTCGGGGGCATTGTAATCGTAACGGTTTTCGGGTCAACCGTGATTTCCTTTAATCTTTGAGCCACTTCCGGCGTCATTGATTCCTGAAAACGTCCGCCGAG
>DATHTS010000743.1:0-2770 GCA_035462935.1 Pyrinomonadaceae bacterium | reverse complement strand
CCCGAAGCGCAGCTTGACAGATTTTTGCTCAAAATTTTGATTGATTATCCGCCGATTGAAGCCGAGCGCGAAATCGTCTCGCGCTGGGACGCTGGCTTTAACTCGCGACATCTGGAAGAAATTGATATTCAGTCTCTGCCGGATCAAAACTCTATTCAAAACTGCCGCAATGAAGTAAAACAAATGAAAACCGAAGAGGGAGTGCAGAAATACATCGTCGAAATCGTCCACAAAACGCGCAATCACCCGACCATTCTTTACGGCGCAAGCCCGCGGGCTTCAGTCGCTTTGCTTTTATGTTCAAAAGCGCTCGCCGCAATTCGCGGGCGAGATTTCTCAACGCCGGACGACGTGCGCGATGTCGCCCTTCCGGTTTTGCGTCATCGTTTATCACTTCGCGCCGAAGCCGAACTCGACGGCGCGACGACCGACGCGGTAATTTCCGACATCATCAAAACGGTCGAAGTGCCTCGATAAGTTCTGGAAGTAAACTGCCGGATTGTTCAGATTACCTTTGATTTTCATTGTGTATATTCAATTGTATTCCCGTGTATCCAGCCGCTTGTTCCGTGTTCGCAAACGATGTAATACCATGGGCTGTTTGAATGCTCGCGTCTTTCGATGTTGATGCGGTCGTCAATCGGCAGAATGTCTGTTTCATCGGAATTTCTGTCAGGCGACGAGCGCACGTAAGCGTTTAAGGCGATCACGCGCCCGTTAAATTCTTCATCGTCAGAGCTTGTTTTTAGCTGATGTTTGCTGCTTGCGGTTGTGTTCTGATTGATTGCGGAATTTATGCTTTTCGTCGGTTGGCTGTTCTGTATTTGATTTGAATTGCTTGTAGAAATTTCTATATTATTCGTTGGCTCATTTCGATAAAAATTTCGCATCACCAGCAATGTCGCCAAAACGAGACTTCCGCCAAGCAGCAAGCCTAAGATGAGGAAAATCAAATAATTTCTTGAATTGGCAGTCCTTTCAATTACAACCGGAGCAGCAGTCGGCAAATGATAGCTTGCCGTTTCCGCCGAAGCATTTTCGGCTGATACATCAATCACCACAGGTTCGTGCCGGATAACGGTCGGCTCTTCATCGGGCGTAAATTCCGAAGGCAGCGGCAATGTTTCGCCGACTAAAATCGTCCCATCATTTAAGCAATACTGCGTATCGTCGGTGTAAAGGCTGTTGCACTGCGGGCATTTTTTCATAATTTAATTTTGTCCTAAAGCTAATATAAGTATTATAATGCCAGAACAGCGAAGGATAGAAGATATGTTAAAAACAATTCGTGGCAGCACCATCTGATAACTCGAAGGAGAAGAATTTAGAAAACTCATCGCGCCATACCGGCGAAGGCGTGGTTGTGGACATCGGGACGGGCGACGGTCGCTTTGTGTATCGGTCTGCCGAGAAGAATCCGAACAAGTTTTTCATCGGGATAGACGCCAACGCAAAACCGCTCGAAAAAATCTCGATGAAAGCGACGAGGAAACCGGCGAAAGGCGGTTTGCCTAACGTTCTTTTCGTGCAGGCGGCGATTGAAAATCTTCCTAAAGAATTAAACTCGGCGGCGGACGAGATTCACATTCATTTCCCCTGGGGCAGTTTGCTTCGCGCCGTCGTTTTGGGCGATGAAAACGCGCTTTCAGCCTTGCGCCGCATCTGCGCGCCTGAGTGCCTGGTTGAAATTATTATCGGCATTGATGAAGAACGCGATAAAACAGAAATCGAACGTCTCGAACTGCCAAAACTTTCTCCTGATTATCTCGAAAAAGTTTTGATTCCGAAATACGAAGCGGCAGGTTTTGAAACTTTGGAAAGCGGAATTTTAGATTCTTCCCGTTGGTCTAAATTGGAAACTTCCTGGGCGCGAAAACTTCAAGGCAGTTCCGAACGCAAGGTTTCATACCTTATCTTACAAGCGTCTTTGCTCCGGTAAGTCAGTCAAGCCGCATCTGAAATGCTTTTTTTGTTTTTGTCCCTTTCTATCAGTGTAAGGAAAATTACTTTGTTTTGAGTCCCGCCTTCAAGCGGCTATTTGTATTGACAAAACAGATTGAGAGGAAAAGCGGGAAACTCTGAACTCTAAATTCTAAACTATAAACTCTTTTGGATAATTTACTGCCAAATAGTTTAGAGTGCGGAGTTTAGAATTTAGAGTTTGGTTTGATTCCCTCCTAAACTGTTTTGTCAATACAGCTATTCGCTAATAAAATGCTCGGCTTGTGCAGGAACTCAAAACGCTTGAAAATTATTAAAGAACTTAATTTACAGTGTAGTATTCATCGGGATTAATGCAGTATGTCATACGAAATAGTGACTTTGAGCCGGAAGCCTTCGCTTGCGGAACAGATTGACCGTTTGAGTGATGAAGCTTGGGCTGAATTTCTGCGTCACGCTAATACTCATCATTGGCGGGAGCTTTTCGGCGCCTTTGCTGATTTTCAAGTTTTGTTTTGCACCCCTGCGGAGGAAGTTGTTGCTGTCGGGCATACCGTTCCTTTCGTTTGGGATGGAACAATTGAGGATTTACCTTCTACTATGAACGAAGTAATGGAGCGGGCGATGGACGCTTATCAAAACCGCCGGCAGCCGACAACGCTTTCGGCAGTAGCGGCGATGGTTGCTCGCCCGTTTCAAAGGCAAGGGCTAAGTTCGGCAGTTTTACGGGCGATGAAATCGGTAGCTGTGGAGCATAATCTACGCAATTTTATTGCGCCCGTTCGACCGACTTTGAAAAGTTTTTATCCGCTAACGCCGATTGAACGAT
>DATHTS010000742.1:0-4183 GCA_035462935.1 Pyrinomonadaceae bacterium | reverse complement strand
AATGAATCCGTTCAAAGCGCGTCAGATATTTTTCGATTTTCCGAACTTCCGCTTTATTTTTCGCGCCTTGTATTAATTCAACATAAACAATCGTATCCAGCGCGCAGGCGAGTTTTTCGATAAAAGATTTCAGCTTCGCATCGCCTTTGAGAATGGCAATAAAAATATTTGTATCAATCAGATATTCAATCATTTTCCAGCCGACCTGTCATTCGATCTTTTTCGCAGTTCCCGCGCAATCTCCTCGACGGATTCTTTCCGGTCTGCCCACAAGCCGAGAATTTCATCGTCTTTCACCGAATTTTCCTTTTTGACTAATTGTTCGAGATTCGACAGAACTTTCTCCGCCGAATCTTCGGAAACGATTCGAAATGTTCGGTTTAATTTTTGCGGAATCTCAATCGTAATCTGTCCCATAATAGTGGAAATTATAACATACGAATTTTATCAAAAGCCGAAAAGCCCAATTCCAATTTTCATAACCACCAAGGAAACAAAATTGATTTCAAAACTTAGCAAAAGCTGTTTTAATCCAATTTACCGATGCTTCTTTCCGTCATCCTATCCATTTTTTTCGTCGGTTCGAGAACCAGCGTTAATGCCGGAGTTTTCACGTCCAGCACGAGAATTTCGGATTTGGCTAAAGCAATCAATTCGCTGGCGGGAGAAAACGGCAAAGGCGGCTTGTCAACCAAAATCGCGGTTACCAGATATTTTCTGCCTTCAAAGCCTTTCAGTGTGAAACTGCCGGTTTTATCCGTTTTAAGGTCGAAACCGAAAACCAGACTGTCAAATTCAACATCGTGCAAATTCACGTAAGCGTCGGGAACGGGCTTTCCTTCGGCGTTGACCACTTTGCCGATAATTTTTATTTGGGCAAGCTGCGGCGGAAGCTGGAAAACTAATTTTGTGATTTTTTTCCCCGAAACAATTTCAAAGATTTCGGCTTCCCGGCGATTTGAAGTGTTCGGGTAGAAAAAGGTTGTGTAGGGCGAAAGCTCGGACGGCTTTTCGTCGAAATTTATGCTCAAGGTGTATCTTCCGTTCGGAACTTCAGAGAAAGAAAAATTGCCCGCGGCGTTTGAAGTCGCCCATAGACGCTTGTCTCGAACTTGTTTACTATAAAAAAGAGGAACTAATTCGATTTCGGTATAGGCAAGCGGTCTGCCGTTTGATTTTAAAAGCCTGCCGCTGATTGAGCCGCTTTCGAGAGAATTCCCGCCAGCCGGAACGATTCCGGCAAAACTTATAAAGAAAAATGCTAAAACGAGGATTGAGAATTTGCTTTTCATTACCTTACCCTGAATTATTCTAATATAAATAAAGGCAAAATTGTAACATTTATGGAAAAACAGCACGGACCTTGGAAGATAAAATCAACCGAAAAGATTTACGAGAACGAATTTATAAGGGTTAATGAAGACTCGGTAATTAAACCGGACAACAAACCCGGCAAATATACCACGGTTTCCACAAAACCGGGCGCGGCGACGCTTTTAATTGACGACGAGAAAAACGTTTATCTTACCAGACAATTCCGCTATGCCCTCGGAAAAGAAAGCATCGAGGTCGTCGCGGGCGGAATCGAGGAAGGTGAAAACCCTCTGGAAACGGCTAAAAAAGAGGTGAAAGAAGAACTCGGAATCGAGGCGGAAGAATGGACGGAATACGGTTCGCTTAACACGGACACTTCGATTATCAAATCTCCGGCGTATCTTTTTTTGGCGAGAAAATTAAAATTTGAAGAATCCGACCAAGAAGGCTCGGAAAAAATAAAAATGGCGAAAATGAGTCTGGATGAAGCGGTCGAGAAAGTTCTGAAAACTGAAATAACCCACGCGACCAGCTGTTATTTAATTTTGAAAGCGCATTTTTTGTTAGGCGAGGACGGTAAAAATTAAAAAAAGACTGCCCGCGAAATACGCGAAAAACACAAAAGAGAGAATAAATTGCGAATAAATTTTATGTTTTCTTTTTCGCGCTTTTCGCGTATTTCGCGGGCAATTATCTTTTATCCCTTTTTGGTTAATTCAACGCCCGTCGCGTCAAAGGAAATCTCGGTTACCGTGCCGTCGGCGTTTCGATTTTCAAATTTCGCGCCGTCGTCGTTTATCAAATGGTCAACGTGTTCTTTCGAAAGAGTTTTGACGGTGAAAACGCCTTCGGCTTTCGCTTTGAAACCGGCAGAGTTAAGCGGAATAAAAAAAGCGTGGTCGCCGAAAGTTACGCGCACGGATTTCGCGCCTTCTTTGGGCGCAAGCTCCATCCAGCAGCCTTCTTTTTTGCACGAGCGCACAATCACTCCTTCGACCGAAACCGTTTGCCCGGCGAATTTTTCCGGGCTTTTTAAAACCTTTTCCAGCGAAACTTTTTTCGCCTTGTTGCTCAAAACCGCGCCGCGCGTGATTTTTTCGCCCGCTTTCAATTCAACCGGAGCGTTTTGCTGGCTGCGGTGCATTTTTTCGCCTTTGCGGTTTAACTCCTCCTGGGCAAAACTAATTGTCGAAAACGCAAAAACTAATACTATAAGTCCTAAAATCTTTTTCATAATTTTTTTGAAAATAATTAATAAATAGAGAATCCAAACTCAACAAGTTTGCTAACCGAAATAGGAGTATTATCTTTTTCCTGAGGCAGAAATCTGATTAACCTCGCCGCCTTAATCGCTTCTTCAGTCAAGCCGTTTTCCAACCCCTTTACAACAGAAATTTTGCCGATACTGCCATCCCCGGAAAAAGAAATCCTTAGCCGCACCGTTCCTACGGTGTTTTTCCCTCTAGCTTCCTCCGTATATCTCGGACGCGGTTTAAAGATTACCCCAAGCGGAGTTTCTGAAGAATCTTTTTGCTCTGCCGGATTCTTTTTATCCGGTTGGTTTTGAGCGTTAGCCGTTTTCTGCTCTTCCACCTCAACTAAAAACGGAGTATCTTCCAGACTCGATATTAACCGGGCGGGCTCTTTAATTCTATTCTCCATATTCGTATTTAAATTAAAAAGATTATTTCCGTTTAGTTTTAATGAAGAGAAGAAATATTGAAGGGTTTCATTATTCCGGTCTCTCGCCCCGCCGAAAATATGATAAATCCTATCGTTGCTGCCCAAAGCCAAATGTAAATAATAAAATTTATCCGTCGAACGGGCGGAAGATTTGCCTTTAAATTGATTAAAAGAAATATTCGAAACTTCGCCGTTATCTACATAATTAGAAAGGTAATTAAGTCCGTCTTTAAGATTATTGACTTTATAACTGAAAACAAAAAAAGAGGCGCCGTTTTGCGATGCCGTTATATAACGAATATCGCTCAATCTAACCGTGCCAACCACTCTTTGAAAAGTCTTGTCGAATTTTGCATAGGAAAATCCTTTTTTATCCGCAAGCACTTGATAATTTGGCGGAACTGCAATGGAAAAATCTTTATTTTCGCTTTCGATCCGCAGCCAACTCGGTTCTTCCTTATTCTGCGCATTTGAATTAACGGCGAAAACAAAGATAAAAAGAAAAACAAATGTTGAGATATTCTTAGTCATTTTTATTTAAATTGATAGACGATTTTTCCGTCCATTATAGTTGTAAGAACTTTTGTTTCGGTAATCCGACTCGGATTAACCGAAAAAATATCATCCGATAAAATAATCATATCGGCAAGTTTGCCAATCGAAATTGAGCCTTTTACATTTTCCTGAAATTCCGCATAAGCCGAGCCAACCGTATAAGCTCGCACCGCTTCTTCAACTGAAATTGCCTGCTCGCCGTAATTTACCGCCGCGTGAATTCCGTAAAGCGGGTTAAAATCGGTGATCGAGGCATCTGAGCCAAAAGCGAGAACCGCGCCCGAATTTAGCAAATCACGGTAAGGCTCACCGCCGAAAAAAAGATGCGGCTGCATCGAAGCGATAATTTTTGAATTGCCGAACCGTTTCAAATCTTCCGCTCGAACATTGTGCGCGTGTTCGATGCGAAAACGTCGGTCTTTAGCGCCGTTTATTTTCGCAACACGCTCAAAAATTGTTAGAACTACATCATTTGCACGGTTGCCGATGGCGTGAATCATCACTTGCAGATTTGCTTTGTCAGCCGCCAGAATCTTTTCATACAAAGCTGGGTCGTAATCATCGTCGGAAAAATGTTTCAGACAACCGCCGCGAAGCAATGCATCGCCGGTTGTTAGCCGCACGCCCGTTT
>DATHTS010000741.1:0-10057 GCA_035462935.1 Pyrinomonadaceae bacterium | reverse complement strand
CAGGAACGAGATATTTTTGACGAGAGACAGGAAACGAAAAAGGCGAATTACGCCTGCCCGTTTTGCCGCGAGCGGCATGATTACGACGTGCGCTGGATGAAACGGGTGAAAAAGAAACAAGCGCCGCGCCATCTCAGCCAGCAGGATCGGCAGCGTTTTGAAAAATCGCGGGATTATATGGTGCGCGTTGACGATATGCTGATGTGCAAAAATATGCGCTGCCGCAAACGCTTCGAGATTCCGTCGTCGCAGTCGGTGGTTTTTATTTAATTCGCGGATTGTTTTACAATTATTAAATTGATTTGAACAAGGAGGAAATTTATGCCGGACAAAAGTTTAGAATTTTATGAGAATGAACCTATCGCAGACACTGATATTCAGGAGTTGATGGAAGATGAGATCCAAAGCGCGCCGAAAGCGCCGAGAGAATTGGCGGAGCGCCTGCGCCAGCATCACGCCGCGTCACCGGAAGATTCGGGCGGCGACATTGACGCCGAATGGGAAGACGTAAACGATTCGGGAGCTGAATCGGTGGGCGGTCATAATCCGACACCCGACCAATCCGACGCGGAAGCAAACGCCCACGCGATGGGGATTGATTATCAGGACAATCAGCCGATTGATATTTGGGGGAAAATTAATAAACGCGACCGCGACCGTTTTGAGTTGGACGAAAACTCGAAAGGCGAAGGCGATATGATTTAATAACAATTCAGAGTTTTGAGTTCAAACGTTGGGAATTATGGTTAGCTTTATTCTTGGATTTACTCAAAACTCTGAACTGTTTTGGTTGTAACCGCTTTTCGGATACACTTAGAACTTGGAAAAAAAAACTCCGACCTTTACACAGAATTCAACCTTTAGCAATCTTCTATTTCTTCGTTGCCAAGTTTTACAACCTATAATGAAAAGACGGCATAATTAACTTTAAATTAATGCCGCGCTTCGTAAATCCGATTAAACGGCGTTTCGGTGGCGCGTCGAAACTCTTTAAAACCGCCTGACAAAACCGTTTCTCTCAAGGCATCTTCCGAAGCCACCGCGCCAAGCGCAGGTCCGCCGAGGGCGAGAGAATTTGCCGTGCAGCAAAGCGTCGAAGCCGCCGAAAACGTTCTGCCGATTGGATTGAAATTCTCCTCGACCGTGTTTCCCGCCATCGGTTCGACTATCAAACAGCTTCCGTCGTCGGCTAAAGTTTCGTTTGCGCGTTTTGCCGCGCCCGCCGGGTCGCCCATGTCGTGCAGGCAGTCGAAAAAGCAGACTAAATCAAATTTTTCATCGGGAAAACTGCTGGCGTTCGCCACTTCAAATTTCACCCGGTCGGAGACGCCAGCTTTTTCGGCATTTTTTCGCGCGTTTTCGATTGAAGCCTCGTGTGTGTCGAAACCGAAAAATTGCGAATTCGGGTAAGCCTGCGCCAGAATAACGGTCGAAGCGCCGTGTCCGCAGCCGACATCAGCGACCTTTGCGCCTTGCTTTAGTTTTTCCTCCACGCCTGACAAAGACGGAATCCATTCATTAACCAGGTGCGCCTGATAGCCGGGACGGAAGAATTTTTCCGTGCCGACAAAAAGGTCGGGATCGTGCTCGCCCCAGAGCATTCCGCCGCCTTTTTGAAACGCTTCCAAAATTCGTGGCTGCGCATTCATCATCGCTTTTATCACGTAAAAACCGCCGCCAACGTAAAACGGGCTGGTTTCGTCGGTCAAAGCCGTTTTTTGTTCGGGCGTCATTGAATATTTCCCGCTGCCTGCGTCATATTCGACATAACCGCCCGACGCCTGATTCAAAAGCCATTCGCGCACGTAACGCTCGGTCGTGCCGGTTTTTTCGGCTAATTCAGCCGGAGTCGCTCCTTCCGATTCCGCCAGCGCGTCATAAAGCCCGAGCTTTATGCCCATATAAGCTAAAACCGAACTTAAAGCCGCGCCGAAATCGCCGACTACCTTGCCTAAAAATTCGTGCATTTTATCTTCGTTGATAGTTGCCGCCGTAGATGTTTGTGCCATAAAACCTCCTTTTGCATTTGCTGCTAATCAAACGTGGAAGAAAATTTTCGGGTAGGCTTATAATTATATACCCAAAAATAAATCAGGCAAATGTAATTAAAGAAGATTGTTTTATTAAGATTTATGCCGACGTTTGCGGCTGTTGCAAAATAAATCCGGCGGGTTTTGCCTGCCTTTGCGAAGCTCTTTTTGCTTTTCGGACGGTAGATTGAAAATCGTCTGGCATTCCGGGCTGCAACAGCCTTGAAATTTCTCACGACAGTTTTCGCATTGCAGGAAAAGCAAATGGCAGGCTAAATTTTCGCAATTGACGTGCGTATCGCATTTTTCGCCGCATTGGAAACAATGGCTGATAATCTCGTCGCCGATTTGCTCGCCCATTCTTTCGTCGAATACAAAATTCCTACCCTTGAATTTATTTTCCAACCCTTGTTTTTTGACCTGTCGCGCGTATTCGATAATGCCGCCTTCGAGATGAAAGACGTTCTTAAAGCCTTTGTGAAGAAGATACGCGCTCGCCTTTTCACAGCGAATACCGCCCGTGCAATACATAATTACGGGTTTTTCCTTTTTATCCGCCAGCATTTCGGCAGCCGTCGGAAGCTGCTCGCGGAAAGTGTCGGCGGGAATTTCCAAAGCGTTTTCAAAATGCCCGACTTCGTATTCGTAATGATTCCTCATATCAACAACAACGGTTTCGGGATTTTCCGCCAGCTCATTAAATTTTTTCGCGTCCAGATATTTTCCGCGCCGCTCCATTGAAAAATCCGGGTCGTCAATTCCATCAGCGACAATTTTCGGACGTGCTTTCACTTTCAAAACGTAGAAAGATTTCCCGTCGTCATTTATTGCTGCGTTTAAACGAATGTCGTTCAGAAAATCGAACGAATAGAGATAATTTTTCAGCTTTTCGAAATTCTTTTCCGGCACGCTGATTTGAGCGTTAATTCCTTCCTGAGCGACATAAATACGCCCGAAAACTTCCAACTCCGAAAGTTTTACAAAAAGCTCGTCGCGGAAAGCCTGCGGATTCTCAATCGGGTGATATTGATAAAACGAAATGGTTATACGCGGCTCGGTTTCTTCCGCCAGATGCTTTTTCAATTTCTCCTTTGAGGTAAGATTTCGTAATTCGGTCATAAACACAAAAGCCGCGATTTTCGCTCGCAGCTTTTATTTTAAAGGAATTCGATGAAAATTTTAAGAAACGGTTAAAAAATAATAGCCCGTTTAATTTCTTCAAGTAACAAAACAGAATTTTTTAAGAAAGAAACCACAGATGAACACAGATTTTTATTTTATTTCTTATCTGTGTTCATCTGTGGTTCCATCTTCTTTGATCTGTCCCAACCAAAATTATTTTTTAATAAAAACCTTTTCAACTTTATTCGAAATAGGTTTTACAGACATTAGATATGCGTAAATTGCTCCCAAATCTTCCTCTGTCATTTTCGCGTAATTAGCCCAAGGCATAATCGTATTGAAATCCTGCGTGCTTAATCCGTCACTCGCATAATGCGCGTTGTTTTCAAACGCCTTGAAGCGCGTGATGAAATCTTCGCGCGTCCAATTTCCAATGCCGGTTTGCTTGTCGGGCGTGATGTTTTTCGAGATGACGGTTCCTTGCGGCATTTCAAAATACCTGCCGCCGGAATACATCAAATCTTCGATAATCTGCCCCCTGTTCGCGGGCGTGTGGCATTCGGCGCAGGATGCGGCGTTGACCAGATATTTTCCGTAGTTTAAAGTGTCGGTCGGCGCAGGTCTTGGCGAAAGGCTGCTTTCCGAGGGAATCGTGTTGATAATGATATTCATCGGGAAATCCGATTCCGATTCCGGCGTTGTGTTTTCGATGGACGGAAGTGACCTAATGTAAGCGATTATCGAATAAATATCTTCCTTGTCCATTTTGCCGAAGCTCGGATATGGCATAATCGGGAAAAGCGCCCGTCCGTCTTTGCTGATGCCTGAAGTTATTGCCCGGTAAACCTCGCCGTCCGACCAATCTTTTAAGTGAAACGGCGTGATATTCGGCGCGTAGTACGCTCCGGGAAAACCGAATTTACGGTCGAAAGCCTCGCCGCCTTTGCCTTCCGTTCCGGGAACGGCGGGACCGGAAAACTTCGACCAATCGCGCGTTGAATGACAATCAATACACTGCGCCACGTTTTCCGCCAGATATTTTCCGCGCTCGATTCGTTCGGGCGTAATCTCGACCTTGATATTCTCGACCGGCACGCGCGGCAGAAAATAAAGGACATAGAAAATTAAAAGAAAGAAGATCACAATGACTACGCCGAGCGCGGCGAGCGCAAATTTCAAAAATTTTTTCATATTCTATTTTTAGGAAAATGAGAAAGTCTGATTTGTTTATAAAACCCGGAAACGGATTTTGTCAAATCAAATAAATGTCCAAAAGAATTCGAGAAAATATCTGGCTTTTTATTTAAAAAAATGTCATAAATTTGTTTCTAATGGTGTTTTATCTGAGAAGTTATAGCAATTTTTCAAAAAGGAACATTTATAAAATATGAACAAAGCAATTTTAATTTTTTCAATATTTCTTTTAATGCTTGCCGTAAACGCCGGAACAATATCCGCCAAAAATCAGCATTCTGATTTTCCGGCGACTCCGCTCGGAATTATTGCAAAGGAATGGGTTGACGCGATTAATCAAGGCGATGAAGCAGCCTTAAGATCATTCATCGAAAATCGTTTTTCCAGCTTCGCGCTCAAAAACCAAAATCCCGATTCGCTTTTGACGCTTTTCCGAAATCTGCAAAAACAAGGCGGCGGAATCGAAGTCGTGAGGTTTTCGCCGAATAAAGGCGAGCTGCCGATGGAAATCATCATAAAAAGCAAAAACGGAAATCGTTTTGCGAATGTAATAATCGGTTTAAATGAGAAAGAAGGGAAACTTGCCGGCATCGGAATCAGAAAAATCGAAAATCCCGAAGATCAAAATTGGGCGCGGGGCGTTTTGACCGAAAGGGAAATGATTGACGAAATCAAGCGGCAGGTTGCCAAAAGCGCGGAAAACGGCGATTTTTCGGGCGTCGTTTTGGTTGCGAAAGACGACAAGATTTTATTAAACGAGGCATACGGCTACGCCGACCGCGAGGCAAAAATTCCGAACACGACGAAAACGGGATTTCATCTTGCTTCAGTCGGTAAAATGTTCACCTCGGCGGCAATCGCAAAGCTCGTCAAAGCGGGGAAAATTTCCTACACGGACACGGTTGCGAAAATCCTTCCCGATTATCCGAATCGGGACATCGCCCAAAAAGTTACAATCCATCATCTTCTGACACATACCGCCGGAATGGGAACGTTTTTTCAATCGCCGGGTTTTGACCGAAAAATAAAATACCATAATGCAGCCGAAGAAATCGCCGTTTACCAAGACGAACCGCTCTTTTTCGAGCCGGGCGCGCGATGGCGTTACAGCAACGCCGGTTACAGTCTTTTAAGCGCGATTATCGAGCGCGTTTCGGGAAAAACTTATCTCGAATACATTCGTGAAAATGTTCTAAAACCGCTCAAAATGAACGACACGGACACAAATACAAACGATATTCCGGCGAAAAACGCCGCGGTTTTGTATCAGCCGACCGAGGTTGACCCGTTCGGGCTTGAACCTCTGCAAGCCGACCGAGGAATTTTGACTGCGCAGGCAAACGGTTTCGGCGGCGGTTTTTCGACGGCAACGGATTTATATAAATTCGCCCGCGCTTTTCGAACGGGTAACCTTCTCGGTCAGGAATCAATCGAACCGTTGGTCGCGCCCAAAATCCCGGCGCAGGCAAATCAAACTTCGGGCTACGGAATTTACGAAAGAATCGTCAACGGCGAAACCGTTCGCGGACACAGCGGCGGCGGGCGAGCCGATGTCGCAATTCTCTGGAATAGCGGCTACATCGTTGTCGTTCAGGTGAATGTAATTCCGACGACAGCCGCGAGTGTGTCGGGAAAAATTGTTGATTTTATTACGAAACAGGAATCTTTGCGGAAAAAAAGAGCAGACTAATTTTCTAAAGTTAGTCTGCCGTCTAAACCTTGAAATTTAAGTTTAAGCAGATTTTGAAAGAGTTTTCATTTCGAATTTCCGGCGAAGAGTTTTAAGTTTCGTTACATCCGTCTATATGGCTTTGGATGGACGATTAGTTTTCGCAGATTTTGTAATTGAAGCGTTTTTCCGCGTTTGTACCGACCTTTAATTTCCTGCATCAATTTTCTAAAATCAGCCAAATCCTTTTCAGTCTAAGGTTCGGATTTAATTAACAAATCTATTTCTTTCGGTTCTTTTGCAAGTTTCATAGTTTTTAAGATGTAAAATATTTCACTTTTATCGCCTATAAAACAATTTTCAAATCACGCTCAGCCATCATCGCAAATGAATCGTAATAATTCACTTCTAATTTTTCACCCTTGAAACGAAAATGATATGCAGCGCCCGAACTGATACCCCTCAAAATTAAATGTTCATCGCCCGTATATTCAAAAATCCTCGGTTTCTTTTCCGCTTCAGGCTGGAAACCGGCAGAATTTTCCGCTTCGTAACGCGATGAATTTTCCAATTCCTGCTTAAACGCCATTCTTTTTTGTCCGCAACAACTCATAATTTACCTCTTTTAATTCGATGAATTTTTTTCCGTTAATCTAAAAAGTATGCAGGCACCGCCCGATAGCGCGAGCCAGCAAACAACTCCTTCCTTCCAATCGCTGCTGAGCCATATGGCAAATGGAATAGAAACCCACATACTCAGACAATAAAAGCAGTCGAGCAGGTTTCCGAAGAAACCTTGCCCGAACAGCTTTCTGAATTTAATTATCAGGTCGAAAGGACCATCCTCCTGCGAGAGCAGATGACAGATGCGCCACACTGCTAACAAACACAGGAGAAATGTGTATGGAACGTTCATATTTACGGATTCAGTTTTTCCATCATAATTTGTCCGTAAGCCTGATAAAGTCCGCTCAAACCGGAATTGTAACCGTTGGTTACGCGCTGTCGCGCGGTAAGTCCGAATGAGTAAATCGTGAAATATTCTCCCGCTTTTATCCAGCCGACTTCTCCGACGCCGGGCTGAATGGTTGTGGCAATCATTCCTGCGCCGAAATCATCGAGCGTTCCGGTATAACCGTCACAATTATTATGAACGCTGGTCGAAGCTCCGCCTGCAAGAACCGAAGCGCCTGCGACAGTATCCGCCATCGGGCTTGCGTTCAAAGCAATCGTCGGCGACGGGCATCTTCCCATTGTCAGACTGTAGCTGTCAACAAATCCGTATGGGTCGTTTGCCATAAACGAAAGCTCCATCGGCGTGTTGTTCTGCGCGTCGGTCAGACGGAATAATCCGCAGCCTGCGTTGGGAAACGAATCGGTCAATGTCGGTCCGCTGAAACCGAAATTCAGACCTTTGTTGTGAATATACAAGGCAATCAAATCGGTCTTTCCGGCGACAAGATTTCCGGCGGCATCGTATCCGTCGATTCGCAGATAAAACGTTCCGGGCGTATGAGCACCGCCGACTATATCATATAAACCGGTGTTCAATTGCAGCAGACGGTCGATATGAGCGTTTTCCCAATCGGTGTCTGGAGCGCCGGTATGCAATTCGTAACGAATGTTTTTATAAGCCGGTATATCAGGCGCGCCCGCAATCGTCGTCGGAAATGGTCCGACATTGTCGCCGTTATAACCCGGCAAATTTCGCTTGCTGAATTTCGGATGTTTGTAGTTTTCACTCACATACGTCCAGCCGAGCGTTCCGGATCGTCTTATGCGAATCGTATACCAGCGGATTTTGTTATCCGATATTGGTTTTGTTTCGTCGTAGAGACATCCGAAAATATCAATCATTCCGCTCCACGCGGCGCATTCGATTGCAAATCCCGCCTGAGAGTTGTGAACCGAAACTACTCCGGTTTCCTCGAATTGATTGTTATAACCGTAGCGTCTTAAATCCGCAGGCAAAGTCGAAGCCGTCGTATTCTGATTGCCTCCGACAAATACGTTTCCGAGACTACCGATAAGATTGCCGTTGGCGCACGCCGAAGTTATGCGAATTTTTGATTTGGGCAGACAAAGATTAATCCGCTTCAAATTCGGAACGTTGTAGTAAGGCGCGCTTTCATACCGCACATCCCACGGAGCAACGCCCGTTACTTTTACAATCACATCGGGATAAGCGTATTCATTGACGCTTTGTCCGGGAAAAGTATCGTCGGCATCTTCAAGACCCGGAAACGTCATATCGAATGAGAATCGGAAGATGTAATTGCCAAACATATCGGTGATAGTATCGCCGAGCAGTCTGCGATTGCCAGTTCCGGTGTAAGGACCTCCGGCTTGTTCCAGAACCGTCCGGTCGTATTCTTCAAAGGTAAGAGTTAAACCCGAGCCGGATTCTACGTTGCAGAAACGGAAAAAGCTGTCGATTGCTCTGGCAATTTCGAATCTGTTTGACGAATAAATTGATTCGGTCGAAATTCTTCTGTTCGTAACGGCTTCTTCAACTCTGAAATTAGCTTCTGCGGGTGGAGCATCTTTCGCGCTCGCTTTGCTGCGGGATTTTGTCGGAGCCTCTTCTTCCAAGCGAACGACGTTAAATGTCGTTCTAGGCTGCATCGCTTCTCCGAATAAATCAAGCACAATCGGCGTAAAATAAGGCGGGTCGGGCGGATTCGGGTCAATTATAAACGGCGGAATTCTTTCGGGATAAAGCTTTTCGATTATGTCGCGCAGGCGCGAATTTTTCAATGCCGCCTGTAAAGCGTATGGAGTTTCGAGCACAAATATATCTCTTCGACAAGGGTTGAAAATACAATTTCCGCTGTAGAGAGATACATTACCGTAGAGAAGAAACTTATTGGGAGAAGTCGGTGTCGAACAGGTGAGAATTAAATCATCAAAATCCTCATCCGCTCCGCTGTCATTTGACTGAATATCGAATGCATAATTTACGCCTACCTGCTGCGGAAATTTAAGTTTTGAATCGGAAAGTTGAAAACCGTTTCCCGGATTATGCTGAATAGCAATAGTCCATTGAGAACCGGTTACAGATACTGCGGGTGTCGTGGTAACTCCGTTATATGTGCCGTTGCCACTCGTTGCGCCCGAAATAATAAATCGCTGCGGAAAGGCAGCATTCTTGGACTTTACGCGCACAGTCCAATTTCCTTGCATCGTAATAATCATAGTTTTTAACTTGCTGACTCTTTGTTGTGATTTTCAGCAACCTCCATTTTATTTTTAAGTTTTGTGGGCTTTCCTTAAAAGTATTTAATTTGATAGAGCTTTTTGGGCAGAATCTACTTTCAAAATAAAGCCTGTCTAAGGTGAATTCATTTACCAAGTGAAAACGCTTTTCATTGGTGGCAATGAATAACAAATCGGTATAACACGTGCGAACGCTTGCGCTATATGTTGGAAAGACGCCGACATAAAATGAATTTGCGTAATTTTTTTTACGGATTTCAGCTATTACGATTCGCTTGATAATATGCGTGTTTCAAAGTGGTGTTAAGCGCTTTTAAGAACGAATTTAAATTGAATTAAAATCATCTTCGGCGACGATTTTGCAGGCGGCTGAATACAAATAACCCGCAACCATTAACGCCGGCAGCGAACCGAATCTGCAATGCAGAGATAATTTCCCTCGCCTGAAGCGCGAACGGTCTAGAATATCGTCAACAATTAGAGAAACGTTACGCACAAGCTCCAATGCCGCCGCCGAGCGAATTATTTCTTCGGGCACAGGTGAATCGGAAACGGATTTGTAACAGGTGAAAAAATCGGACGAAAATATTTGGGAGTTGCCAGCAGTTGCCAAACCAGATGATTTTGAATTTCTTTATCGGCTTCGTCAATCCAATTTACTATAAATTCATTTAACCATTTGACCTCTGTCGTGAGATTGAGTTTAAAGGTAAGTTCGGGAATTTTGAACTTGTAAGCCGCCTTATCAATTAAATTATTCATACAGGAGATTCTTTTTACCATTTATAAAACTTTATTTTATTGAAAACCTAAAATAAATAAATTC
>DATHTS010000740.1:0-2503 GCA_035462935.1 Pyrinomonadaceae bacterium | reverse complement strand
GACCTTGACGTCACTTTTCAAGTTCACCGCTTCGCCTTCCAAATCAATTTCTTCGGGCGCAAACGAATGCTCAAACGAAAGACTCTGACTTTTGAGTGTGGTTAAATCAATAATCATTACCGATAGATTAAAATTTAATTTCAAACAGCGCAAAAAGCAAAAGATTTATTATAGCTTTTGAAGTTATTGTGTCAAACCAGCCGAAAGTCTGAAGTCATAAGTCTTAAGTCTTGAGTCAATTCCTATTCATTTTCAAACGATTTTCGAGCCGACGGCTTCATTCAGCGAATCAAAGCCTTTTTCTTTCAATATTTTCGCCAAACCCGAATTTACATCCCGCGCGAAAGCGAATCCCTGATAAACGAATCCCGTGTAAGCCTGCACCAGACACGCGCCCGCCGCGATTTTCTCAAAAGCGTCCTCGGCGGTAAAAATTCCGCCGACGCCGATGATCGGCAGTTTGCCTTTTGAAAATTTATGAATTTTGGAAATAACTTCGTTCGAGCGTTTTTGCAGAGGCTTTCCGCTCAAGCCGCCCTGTCCGATTTTGGCAATTTTAATTGAATTTGTTTTTAAATTTTCGCGGCTGACGGTTGTATTTGCAGCGATAATTCCCGAAAGCTCTTTTCGCAGGCAAATGTCCGCAATCGCTTCGATTTCACTTTCGGATAAATCCGGCGCGATTTTCACAAGCAAAGGCTTTTCTTGAATTTCATCCGCGTTTTGAGTCCCGCCTTCAGGCGGCTTGCCTTCGGCATTTTGCCGGCTAAAGTCGGGACTCAAAACGCTTGACAATTCCTGACCGCGCTTTTTTAATGCCGAAAGAAGTTCCTCTAAGTTCTCCGCTTTTTGCAATTCCCGTAAATTCGGCGTGTTCGGCGAAGAAACATTAACTGTAATATAATCAGCTACTTTGTGTGCCAAATCAAAACTTTTTAAATAATTTTCAACCGCTTCTTCATTCGGAACATCTTTATTCTTGCCGATATTCACGCCGAGAATACAGTTCGGTTTTATTTTTTTTAATCTTTCGACAACTTTCGGCGTCCCTTCATTATTAAATCCGAGCCGGTTTATCAAGGCTTTATCTGCTTGCAGTCTAAACAAACGCGGTTTCGGATTTCCCTTCTGCGGCTCAAAAGTAACCGTTCCGACCTCAACAAAACCGAAGCCGAGCGCGGCGAGTTGATTAACGACCACGCCGTTTTTATCGAAACCGGCGGCAACGCCGAGCGGATTTTTGAACGGCAAACCGAATCTACACAGCTCGCCAAACGATTCGCTTGCGAATCGTTTGGCTGCTAAATCTTGAGAGAATTTCGAGCTTAAGCCGATTTTTAACGCTTCAATACCGAATTCGTGCGCCGTTTCGGTCGGCATTTTGAAAAGCATCGGGCGAATTAAAGACTGATAAAAAGACATTTATTCGGAAAACTCTGCCAGATTGTAGAGTTCATTTAGCGGAATTTCACATTCAATCGAGGCTAATCGTAAAACTGAATCTAACCCTTCAATTTCCGTTTTTTTCCACCCGCCGTTTGATTGCTTGGAGAAATGTTCAATGAGAGGTTTGTCCTGTGAAATTAAAACGTAATCTTCCAAAGTTTCGATAAAATTCGTATAGCGTAAAAACTTTTCGCCCCGGTCGTAACTCTCGGTCGAGGGCGAGAGGACTTCAAAAATCACCGTCGGATTGAGCAAAACATCGCCTTTTTCATCGTGAAAAACCGGCTTGCCGCAAACGATAGCTAAATCGGGATATGAAAACAAACCTTTCTCATTAGTCGCTATTTTCATATTCGGCGAAAAACCGCGACAGCTTTTGCCGCGCAGTTGATTTTGAGTAATTCCATATAAGTTATAACAAATCGTACTGTAACGCGGGCTTTCACCCGCCATCGCATACACGCTTCCGTCAAGGAATTCGTGTCTTTCGGGCGACATTCGTTCGTAATCGAGATAATCTTTCGCTGAAAAAACAGGGTGTCTTTGTGCTAGCGCCATATTTTTCACTCCATTCCGGTTAATTTCGGCATTATTATTTTAGGACATAACCGAAAAATGCGAAACTTTGAACTTGAAACTTTGAACTTTCTACCAACCTTTGCTACGATTTGCCAACAGATATGGCTGATGAATTCGTATTCGTTGAAAAATCCCGCATTATGGATGCCGCGCGGATAAAACGCGCTCTTTCGCGGCTCGCTTCGGAAATCGTCGAAGAAAATCAAGGCGCAAAGGATTTATACATCGTCGGCATCCGTCGGCGCGGCGTTCCTTTAGCCGAAAGGCTGGTAGATAAAATCCAGGAACTCGAAGCGGTTCGCCCGATTTTCGGCGTTCTTGACATCACGCTTTACCGCGACGATCTTTCCACCGTCGGCGCGAATCCGATTGTCAATCGCACCGAACTTGATGTTGACGTTGATGACAAAATCATCGTTTTAGTTGACGACGTGCTTTACACGGGCAGAACAATCCGCGCCGCGCTCGACCAATTGAT
>DATHTS010000739.1:0-7031 GCA_035462935.1 Pyrinomonadaceae bacterium | reverse complement strand
GCCTGCTTCCTTTTCTGTCCGCCTGAAGCGCCAAATCCGCCTGGCTGACGATTCCGATTACACGGTCGCGGTCGTCAACAATCGGTATGCGGCGAACCTGATGATTCGACATTACCGACATTGCGTCGCGGATTGTGTCGTCAACATGACAGGTAAACGCTTCTTCCGTCATACAATCGGAAACCATCGCCCGGCTCGCGTTAAAACCGTCGGCAACCAACCGAACTGTAATATCGCGGTCGGTAATCATTCCTATAATCCGCCCGTTTCCATCAACGACCGGAACCGCTCCGCAATCTTCATCGCGCATAATTCGCGCGGCATACTGCACCGAATCGCGCGGGTGAACCGTCGCCACATCGCGCGTCATAATTTCGCTCATCCGCGTATTTTTCCAATTCTGCTGCGAATGACCTCTTCGATAGCCGCGATTTCTTTCCGAACCGTAACGCTCCCGGCGGTTTCCTTCTTCATTTTCATAACCCAACCATGACGAAACTTGATTGGTCGTTCTATCCCACCAATCATCTCCTTCCATTCCGCGTTCGTTAAGTCTTCCGCCATACGCATATTCGCCATAATCGCTTCGGGCGCTGCCCCAGTTTCGCTGATTTTCATTTCCTCTCGAACGACGGTTATATTCTCCGCCGTAATTTTGCTCTGATTGTCTGTAGTTTCTTCTCATAATTAGTCCTCCTTGTATAAATTTAAAAATCTCGATAAATTTTTCTGCGCAATCGGGTCAAGCATATCCGGTTTGTCATTTTTCATTCTCTTCTTCGACTTGTCCGGGCTTACCTAATTCAGCCGGAGCGTGAACTTCCGCATTATCGCTCGCGCCTTCCATCTCGGAAACCGGATAAACATTTGTTTCTCCAACCTTATCAATACGATTTTCCTTGTTGTCAGGTAATCCAACCTCATTTTCTTTAGCTTTTTGTTGTTCTTGTGCCATTATCTACATCCTTTTAATCATTGCACGGCGGATGTCCGCAATGACATTCCTCGTCCATTCCGCCTTTTTGCGCGTTCCGGCAATATTCACCGCAATAGTCGCCGGTTGCCGGACGCTCGCATTCGCATCCCGGATGCTGACATCTTCCTTCCGGTTGATATTTTTCCATAGCTTTTTCTCCGTAATTTCAGAGCGCGGAGTTTTAATCCGCGCCCTGATAAAATTTAATTAAAAGCGCTGCGCGCCTGATTGTTTTCGTCTAAATCTTCAGCCGCATTGCTCGGAACTTCTCCGGTTTCGATAAAGCTCTTCATTCGCATCAAGTCTTGATCCATCTGCGTTTTCGGGTCTGTTCCGAAAATCGTTGCAACCGCGTGTCCGATTGCTCCAACCGGCGGATTATAACTAAGCTGAACGTTTACCTGAGTTGTTCCGTCATTCGTCTCTTGAAAACGAACGATTCCCGAATTCGGGATTGTCGAACCCTCGATTGATTTCCACGCGATCGTTTCGTTCGGCACGGCTTTTGTCAGTTCCGCGTCCCATTCGACCGGAATGCCTGCCGGACCGGTTACTTTCCAATGCGACCTGCCCTCGCCGGTATTTTTAACTTCCAGAACATTGCTCATAAACTTCGGGAAGTTTTCAAAATTCGCCCATAATCCGTAAACCACATCAATCGGCGCATTGACATTAATTGCTTTTTGTATGACCACGGCTTCCCGCCCGCCGCCAATGCCGACCAGTCTTTCTACCGGCGTATTGGTCGCGCCTCTGGCGAGAAGCGTCGCGCCGACCAAGCCGAGCGGTATACTCAAAGCGTCAAACCTCGATAAAGCGTAAGCCAAGGCTACGCCGCCCGCCGTTCCTGCAACAAAACGCGCCGCGGGCGACCAATTTTCCTGCATAAATTCCCAGCGAGCCTCTCGTGGGCTACCGCCCTGCAAAGCGGGAATATTTCCGGGCGTATCGTGGGCTTCCAGATTATTTTCCACGCTTTGCACGCCTTTAACCGCTTCGACGCATTTCAAAAGCGCCGGAACTTCGTGCGTTAAAATCACGCCGCTCAAAGTTATATTTCCGTCCTGCGACGTAACTTGAATGGCGGACGGATGCGATACGACTCTTCCTAATTCGGAACGAACGCGGGCTTCGATAACCTGATCGGGCGCGTCGTCGCTGGTAAAAACATTTTTTGCTTCCGCCCAATATCCGTAAGCGCGGTTTGCCAAATCCCTGCCGGTTACGTCCGCCGCATCCGGTATCCGGTTAAACGCGCTGGAAACTTTGTCGGTTACCAAAGCTCTTCGGCGTCCTCCTCTCTGCGGGTCGAGATAATACATCACCGCCGCTCCCGTGCCGATGCCTGCTAAAATTCCCCATAATGTTGTGTCTCTGTTCATAATTCAAATCTCCTTCTCTCTCAAAAAATTTCATCCTTTATTTCGGCTCGACCGGCAGATTTTCTTCCTGCCAGGCGTCGAAACCGCCGATTAACGGATGAACATCATCAAATCCGTTTTCTTCCAAAATCTGCGCCACACGGGTGCTCGAAGCCTCGTTCGGTCAAGTGCAGTAAGTAACGATGTAATCGTCGCGGCTAATATCCGCAATGTGTTTTTCCACCTCGTCGGGCGGAATGCGAACCGCGCCGCCAGCTTTGACCTCCGCTTCATCCCAAGCGTGTGCCGAGCGCGAATCTACAATCGTCGTTTCCTGACCGTTATTTAAACGTTTCTCAACTTCTTCAACTGTAACTTTTGTCATTTTCTCAACTCCAAAAAGTTTCAGGTTTCAAATTTCAGGTTTAAGTCGGATTTCGCAATCAACTTGAAACTTTGAAACTTGAAACCTGAAATTCGGAACTTAAAACTTAAAAAACTAGCTTCCGCCCTGCCCTCCGTCTTGACCGCCGCCTTTCTGACCGCCGCCGCCGGAATGAGCGCCGCTTTTAGCATCGCGCCCGCCGCCTTGTTGTTCGCCGTCGCCCGGCTGAGTCGCGCCCTTTTGACCGCTGCCCGAAGAATCAGCAGCTTGGCGTTCTTCTTTTTTAGTTTTTTGTGGTGATGTTTCGTTTGGCATAATTTTCTCCTTTTTTAAATTCGCTCTTAGAGCGTTTCTTCTCTATCCGTTCTTTTCATCCAATTTCTTCGCCGTTTCAATTTCCTTTCCCCAAACGTGGTCGTCCACGCCTTCAACGCCTTTTTGTCTGGCACAATGCGCGCAGCAAAAATAAGTGGCATTCCCTTCAACGCCGTGTCCGATGACCTTACACCCGCAGTTTGCGCAAACGGGCGCAAGCCGGTGAATCGCGCATTCAAACGAATCGAAAACATGGCGTTTTCCCGCCGTTATCACTTCAAACGAAAGATAATAATCATTACCGCAAACTTCGCATTGTGCCATTTTTCTAAAATCTCCTTATTTCAATTTACCGTTTATGTTTCGCGCCGCTGTCGCAAGCGATAAAGCCGAACACCGATAAAAATAGTATTTTCTTCAAAACTATTATCTTTATCATCCTTTTGATTTCTTCTGTTTCTTAAAAAATTAAAAATTACCGACACGCCAAGCGGCTCCTCACCGAATCATAAGAAGCCTTTGTGTGCGATATAATTACACTTTTGCAAAAAACTCGTGTATTTCAGTATTAACGCAAGCACAATGCCAAAATGAGCGTAAAAAATTTCTGTTATCATTTTCCTCGTTTGTTTTTCTTATCCTTTCTGAGGAAAATTGTCTGGTGTTGATTGACAAAAATCGCATTTAGCTATAAATTTTATGGCGGTAATCCTGCTGATCGAATCATTTCTCAAAACTCAGACTTTCAAAAAAGTGATTTGACCCGCTTAATTTCATTTACCGAGGAAACAATTATGCTCAAAAAACTTACTTTATTAGCTGCCTGTGCGCTTATTTTCTGCTGTTACGGATACGGACAGGACTGTAATCCGCCAGCCATTGTTGCCAACGCCAAGTCTTCCAACCTCTTTTCGCCCGAACAGGAAATGATTCTGGGTGAATTGACTGTTCAGAGTATGTCTGGCGAGTTTCGCCTTGTCCGCGACGAGCAACTTCTGGCTTACGTCAACGGAATCGGCGAGCGTCTGATTAAACATTTACCGCCGACGGGTTTAAGGTTTCAATTTCACATCATTGATTTTCCCGAAGCTAACGCTTTCAATATTCCCGGCGGGCACGTTTTTCTTTCGCGCAAGCTCATCGCCTTTGTAAACAACGAGGATGAGCTCGCGGGCGTAATCGCCCACGAACTCGGTCACGCCGCTGTGCATCATTCAGCGACGGATATTTCCGAATTTATGCGGAAAATCCTTAAGATAAACTCGGTCGGCGACCGCAAAGACGTAACTGAAAAATACAATCTCCTGATCGAAAACGCGCGCACCAAGCGAATTTCCCGCAGCCGCGGACACGAAAACGAGCAGCAGCTCGAAGCCGATAAAATCGGTGTTTTTGCAATGGTCGCCGCAGGCTACGACCCGGCGGCGTTTTCCTCCTTTTTTGACCGTTTGACGGAAAATGATGGAAAAACCGGCAGTTGGTTTGGCGATTTGTTCGGCAACATACGACCCGAACAAAAACGTATGCGTGAAATGATTCGCGCTACCGAACAACTGCCGCAAACCTGCCGCGAAGGACGCAATGCTAAGGCGACGGAAAATTTTCTTCAATGGCAGGCTGATGTTGTAATGTTTCGTGAAAAGGGGCGCAAGGAACAACTGCCCGGCTTGCTCTGGAAAAAGGATTTGGCGCCGAGGCTTCGCAGCGACGTATTTCATTTCGCCTTCAGCCCCGACGGCAAATATCTGCTCGCGCAGGATGATTTCGCCGTTACAATTCTGCAGCGCCAGCCCTTACAGGTTCTGTTTCAAATTCCCGCCGAAAATTCCGCTGAAGCGACTTTTACCGCAGGCGGCAGGCAAGTTGTTTTCACAACGGAAAATCTGCGTTTTGAAAGATGGGATATTGCCGAAAAAAAACCGCTCGAAGTGCGCGAACTCGTTTTGCGCGGCGACTGCTGGGAAAGCGAGCTTTCGCCCGACGGAAATTTTCTGGCGTGCGTAGATACCGCCACCAGCATTAAATTAATTGATACAAAGACCGGCAAAAAGGTTTTTGAAAAGAAGGAGTTTTATCCGTTATCTTTTTTTGAGTTTGTAACCTGGATAACAAAATCAAAAGATGACGACAAAAACAACAATTCGTTTTTCCGAATAAAATTTTCGCCCGATTCGCGCTACGCAATGTTCAGCCGTTCGGATCGTTACCGGTTTCGTCTGAAATTCGATATGGAAACTGTGGCGGCATCGGAAAATACGGCAATGGCAATTGATTTGACCACGTTTAAGCCGGTAGAAATCGGCGGCGATTTGAAAAAGATTGCGTCGCGCCAATATGTCTTTCTCGATTCGGAGCGCATTCTCGGAATGCCGAGCGCAAAGCTCGAAGATTCCGGCGTATTTTCCTTCCCAAACGGGAAACGCCAGCAAAAGTTTGCGTTCGCCGCGCAGCAGATAAAGCGCACGTCGAATCCGAATCACGTCATCATCAGACCTATGGCTGACGGATCAATGGGCGTTTTCGATTTGGAAAAACAAGCGGTAGTCAGCGGATTGAGGAAAGCCGACGCGACGATGTGGAACAACCTGATGGCTTTAGAAGCTACATCAGGACAAATCCTTTTGCGCGAGGTGAAATACAACGAAGCCGAGAAAAGATTTGACGGGACGGATGCCGGAACCATCGAAATTCCGGTCAGCTCGATTAATAATCTGAACGCCGCCGAGGTTTCCGATGATTTCAAATGGATGGCTTTGTCTTCAAAATCCCGCGGCGGAATGTGGAATCTCGAAACCGGCGAGCGAAAAATTTTCGTGCGCGGTTTCAAAGGCGTAATCGTCGGCGGAGACGGAGCGGCTGTCGGCGAATTTCCGAGGCTCGACGATATGCCCCGAAGTCTTGTTTTGATGAATACAAACGATAGCTCCGTCGTCCCCATTCGGGAGCTTCCCGCCAAAGGAAGCCGCCAGCACGGACGTTTTATCCTTCTGCGAAGCAGTTTAAAAGATAAGCCGCAGAAAAAAGACGAAAAGAAAAACGCGCAGAATTCTTCAAGCGAAGATGATGAAAAAGCCGAGCTCGGTCTGCGCCAGGAAGTTCGCTTCGAGCTGAAAGATCTCGTTCAGGATAAAGTCATCTGGACGCGCGATTTTCCGAAAGAAGCGCCGCGATATTCGTTTGACGAGTTTTCGGGAAGGCTTATCTTCTATTGGCGGCTCGGTTCGGAAGCGGGCAAAGACGCTCTTAAACAAAACCCGGAAATGAAAGCCAAAGCCGACGCCCTCGGCAACAAAGCTGACGATTATATGGTTGAAGTCATTGACGCTTTTACCCAAAAAGCCGTCGGTTCATTGCTGCTCGAAACCGGCAAAGGCTCGTTCAATGTCGGGTCCGGACTTTCCGAAGGCGACTGGCTCGTTCTTTACGATTCGGAAGGTCGCGTGCTGGTTTATTCGCTGAAAAACGGCGATTTGCGTCACCGCTTTTTCGGCAAACACGCCGCCGTCAACCCGACGAGAAACCAAATCGCCGTCGAAAACTTCCCCGGCGAGGTAAACGTCTACAACCTCGACACGGGCGACCGGCAAACCAATTTCGTCATTAACGGAAAAGCGGCTTTTGTCCGTTTTAATCTAAAAGGCGACAGACTTTTCGTCCTCGGCGACACGCAATCGGCTTATGCTTTTGATTTGAATAAAATGAGCAATACCGAGGCGAAAAAATAAAACAAAAATAACCGCTAAATGAAACAAATTTTTAATAAAGCGAATATGAAATGAATTCACGGGTGCGTTTTGAGTCTCGCCTTCAGACGGTTTTTCCTGCTTTCCGGCACAAGCCGCCTGAAGGCGGGACTCAAAACCGTATTACCGAACTTTAGCCGCTATAGGTTCTGTTGACATAAGGCTTTTGGTCGGCGAAGCCGACTAATTTAATAGCGTCGGGTGCAAACCCGACGAACGGCAAAATCAGCAGACCGTCCCTGAAGGGGACG
>DATHTS010000738.1:0-2839 GCA_035462935.1 Pyrinomonadaceae bacterium | reverse complement strand
CTGGCAATTCCGCGCTCGTAAAGCCATTCGCAAAACTCGCTGGCAAAATGCCATTGACGAAAGACGATAAAAAATCCGAATAAAATAAAGAAAAAGACCAAAAAAAGCAGAACATAAATCGTTAGAACCCAGGCGTCGGGCAAATTGAAAGTCAGCAAAAATATAAACGCGCCGACAGCGATAAAAATTCCCGTTATCAAACTGTAAAAAAGATTTTCCGTGGCGACCGACGACAAACCGACGACTAAAGGAACTTTTTTTCTGACGGCAACCGCTTTAGCCGTGCCGCTGATTAAAATGCCGAGCGGAATCAAACTGCTCAAAGCCTCGCCGATGATGACGGCTGGAAGCGTGTCGCGCAGTTCCAATTTATACGGCTCGTAAACCGAAAGCGTCCAGGCAATCGAGCGAACGCAAATTCGCAGAAAATAGATAAGCAAAATAACGGCAAAACCGCCAAAACCGATATTGACAATCCCGATAAGAATTTCGCTGACGCCAACCGAATAAACGAAATAGCTGAAAAGAGCGATTCCGGCAATCGTAAATATAACCGCGATAATTTTAAGCCGGTTGAGGTGCTTTCCCTTTGAGCTTTGAGTCTTGAGCTTTGGATTTTGAACCTTTGTTTCGATATTCACTGTCTTTGCCTTTTGCTATCCGCGTTGTCTATGATGTTATTTATTTACAACGACAAAATCAAAAAGGAAGTTTATTATGAGTGCGACAGCTTTAGAAAAAGAAAATTTACCAAGCGCTTTAACCGCTTTATCCGAAGAAGAAGAATTATTCCGCGCCTCGGTCCGCGAATTTGCCGAAGGCGAAGTCTTGCCGCTCGTCGAAGAAATGGAGCATAAAGGCAAATTAGATGAAGGATTAATCAAGCAATGTTTTGAGCTTGGACTAATGGCAATCGAATCGCCCGAAGAATACGGCGGCGCGGGTTCGACAATTTTCAACGCGATTCTGGCGATTGAAGAACTCGCCCGCGTTGACGCCAGCGTTTCCGTTTTCGTTGACGTTCACAACACGCTCGTAACCAACGCTTTTATGCGCTGGGCGAGCGACGAGCAGAAGAAAAAATACCTACCGCAAATGGCTGAATCGCGTGTCGGCGCGTATGCGCTTTCGGAAGCCGCAAGCGGCTCGGACGCTTTCGCCCTGAAAACAAAAGCGACCGACAAAGGAGATTTTTGGGAACTGAACGGGCAAAAGCTCTGGATTACCAACGGCAACGAAGCCGAAATTTTCATCGTTTTTGCGACCATTGACCCGGAAGCCGGTTACAAAGGCATCACGGCTTTCATCGTCGAAAAAGATTTTGAAGGTTTTTCGGTCGGCAAGAAAGAAGACAAGCTCGGCATCCGCGCCAGTTCGACCACCGAATTGATTCTCGACAACTGCCGCGTCCCGAAAGAAAACGTCCTCGGCGAAGTCGGCAAAGGCTACAAAGTCTCGATTGAAACTCTCAACGAAGGACGCATCGGAATCGGAGCGCAAATGGTCGGAATCGCGCAGGGCGCGTTTGAAAATGCTCTGCGATACACAGCGGAGCGCGAGCAGTTCGGTCAATCAATCAACAATTTCCAAGCCGTCCAATTCCAACTTGCGGAAATGGCTCTCGACATCGAAGCGGCGCGTCTTTTGGTCTACAACGCGGCGCGTCTGAAAGACGCAGGAAAACCGTTTTTGAAAGAAGCGGCGATGGCGAAGCTTTATTCCTCGCGCGTGGCGGAAGCGGTTTCGTCAAAAGCGATTGAGCTTTACGGCGGCTATGGATATGTAAAAGATTACCCGGTCGAAAAATTCTGGCGCGACTCGAAAATCGGCGCGATTTACGAAGGCACGTCGAATATGCAGTTGCAGACGATTGCCAAATTGATTATCAGCGGAAAGTAAAATGCAGTTTGAATGTAAATTTAATGGAATGCCTGTCGGTCGTATTGAAACAAAAGGCGAAATACAAGATGGTGTTTCCCGGTTATCTTTCGATGCCTACCGATGCTTTGCACATCTCGAAATGTATAATCAATTTGCGGCAGGCATTCCAGTATTTATTGAAGCTGAGATTGGTAAAAATTTAGTATATCTTGAATTACTTGAACACAATGGTGATAGTATAAGAGTTCAAAAATTTGAAGAATCAATCAGAAGAGAGCGTAGATTCGGCAGCATGAAGGGTTTGGTCGAAAACATTTCCGAAGATTTTAATGCACCATTAGAAGATTTCGAGAAGTATATGTAAATTCCCTGATTTATGTCTGAGATAAAAATCCGCCAAGCCAATCTCGAAGATGCCGAAAAGCTCACAGATTTGGCTTATAAAACTTTCTGGGACGCTTTTCACGACCATCCGAAAAACGCGCCCGAAGATTTGGCGGATTATATGCGGAAGGCTTTTAACTTAGAACAAACTCGGCGCGAATTAGCGGAAGAAAATTCGATCTTTCTCATCGCCGAAATCGAAAATGAGCCGGTCGGCTACGCAAAAGTTATGATCGGCACCCGCGAACCTGAAATTACGGGCGAAAATCCTATCGAACTCAATCGGCTTTATTCAAAACAGGAGTTTTTAGGCAAAGGCATCGGCGCGAGATTGATGGAGGAATGTTTTCGGATCGCACAAAAATTTAATTGCGACGTAATGTGGCTCGGCGTTTGGGAATTTAATCCGCGGGCGCAGGCTTTTTATCGAAAATACGGTTTTCGGGAAGTCGGCAAGCACGTTTTCCAACTCGGCTCCGACGCACAGATAGATTTGCTGATGCAGAAAGATTTGGGGTAGAGAAGTCGAAAGTTATTTTTGAGTCTCGGACAACGAAAGAATTCTTTCGTTTTC
>DATHTS010000737.1:0-7648 GCA_035462935.1 Pyrinomonadaceae bacterium | reverse complement strand
TGCGTTTCAAAGTTTTGCATTGTCCCGGACATACGCGCGGTCACGTCGTTTTAGCAGAAAAAAGCGAAAGAAAAGCCTTTGTCGGCGACTGCCTTTTCGCCGGTTCAATCGGCAGAACCGATTTGCCGGGCGGCGATTACGATCAGCTAATGGATTCGATAAACAACAAAATTCTGCCGCTCGGCGACGACGTAGAAGTTCATTCGGGACACGGCGAAAATACAACCATTGGGCGCGAAAAGCGAAGCAATCCGTTTCTAACCGGAATGTATCAGCTAGGTCGCGGCAGATTTGTGTAATTCTGAAGCATAAAAAAAATGTTTTGCCCGCGAAACACGCGAAATGCGCGAAAAAAAACAAAAATAGAAAATGAGTAATTTATTTCTCTTTATTTTTCGTATTTTTCGCGTGTTTCGCGGGCAACATCTCTGTATCAATAAAAAAATGGAGGAAATTCAATGAGGAAAATCTGGCTTAGTTTAGTTTTAATTTGTCTTTTCTGCTCGGCGACATCGGCGCATATTTCTTTGATTAAAGGCGTTCATAACGACCGGCAAGATCCGGTTATTAAAACCGAAAAGGTGGCTGGCAATGTTTACGTTCTGTTTGGGCAGGGCGGAAATATCGGCGTTTCCGCCGGTCAGGATGGGATATTGATGATTGATGATCAATTTGAGCGTCTTGCTGATGAGATCAAAGCCGCGCTCAAGAAACTGGGAAATGAAAACCCGCGTTTTGTCTTCAACACGCACTGGCACGGCGATCACACGGGCGGAAATCCCGTTTTCGGCGCGAACTCGATCATTGCCGCTCACACAAACGTCCGAAAGCGGCTTTCGACGCCGAATTCCGGCGGCAGAGATTTCAAACCGCTTCCGCCGGTCGGTTTGCCGATGATTACTTATAACGAGGGTTTAAGCGTCCATTTTAATGGCGAAGAAGTCCGCGCCGTTCATTATCCGCGAGGTCATACTGACGGCGACACGGTGCTTTTCTTTACCGGCTCAAACGTCGTGCATCTCGGCGATAATTTCTTTGCCGGAATGTTTCCCTTTGTGGACTTAAACAGCGGCGGAAGCGTGGCGGGCTTGACTCAGAATATCGCCGAGCTCATCAAGATAATTCCCTCCGACGCGAAGCTCATTCCCGGTCACGGTCCCGTTTCGACGCCAGCCGATTTGAAAACTTATCATCAAATGCTGATTGAAACGACCAGCATCGTGCGCGAAGCGATGAAGCAGGGCAAATCGCTCGAAGAAATCAAAAAAGCCGGATTGCCCGAAAAATACAAGGATTGGTCTTGGAATTTTATCCCGACAGACCGCTGGATTGAAACGATTTACAACGAGTTTTCGACAAGTATGAAGAAATAGAATAAGTTTCTTGACTTCGCTTTAACCAATAAACGAAACTGCCTGTTCGACCGCCATTCTCGGGTCAATCACGCCCCAGCCTTGGCGGTCAACTTCGTAATGCGGCAGGCGTTCGGCGGTCGAAATCAGGATTCGCTTGATTTGCTGCGGCGTCAAAGCGGGATTGGCTTCGAGCATTTGAGCGACGACGGACGAGACAATCGGCGCGGCAAACGATGTTCCGTCAACGTATTTGTAATGCTTGGTGATAACGTTTTCTCGCCTTAATTTCAAGGCGATAATCTGTCGTATAACATGAACCGGACGGTCGAGCGCGGCGTCGAGTTCGGCGTCAACATCGGGCTGCTCTTCAATAATCCGGTGTAAATCTTCATCTTCCGCCTTGTCCAAAAGCTCCAAAAGCTCGGCTTGCTGCGCCGTCGGCGTGTTGGGAAGAATCGGCGCGGGAACCCAAATAGATGGCGCGATTATTTCCGGTTTTTGCAGCCCATCAACCGTTGGACCATATGAACTTCTATACATTCCGTAACGGGCGCGATTAATTGAATTTTGATCGTCGAGACCGCCGACGCTGATTGCCGAAGGCGCGGAAGCTGGCGGAAAAACCGGATGCGTCGGCAGATGTCCCGCGTTTCCGACGGCGCAAACGACAGTCAACCCCTGCCTGGCACATTCCTCAACCGTTTGCGAAAGCGGATCATTAAGATAACTTTTCTCATAATCGCCGCCCGCCGAGATGTTCACGATTTTGATGTCGTATTTTTCACGATTATTCAAAACCCATTCGAGCGCGTCCTGAATATTTTGGTCGGTGATACGCCCGGTTCGCGCTAGTTTCACCAGAACAACTTTTGCTTCCGGCGCGATGCCGCGATAGAAACCGTTGGAAAGCGAGCCGTTTCCCGCCGCGACGACCGAAGTCATCATCCCGTGCCAACTTGCCACGTCGGGCTGAAAAAGCGAGGTCAAAACGCCTTCCTCGTGCAGCATATTTCGATAGCCGAGAATGCGGTTGTCGGGCGTGGTTAAATCAACGTGCGGGTAAAAACCGGAATCGAGAAAAGCTATCGTTACGCCTTTTCCGGTAAAACGATCATCGGCATCGAGCCGCAAAGGGGTGGAAAGAACGTGCGAGCCGTCTTTTCGCATCGCCGCTTCTTTCACAATGTGTTCGGCGGCGCGTTCAAACAAAAGGACGCAGCGGGCACAGACGGCTTGAAATTCTTTCGTGTCCGGCGCGTTGGCGCGAATAAGCTGCGCCAAATCGTCGTCCATCGCCAGAAGCGGAACGAATTCGTGTTTCACCTCGCGCGAGCAAACCGGGCAAACCTTTTCGCCCGCCGCAATGTCCGCACTCGTCGTATGTCTGGGAAATGAAAGCGTTTCAGCCGGAGTCATTTTCGATTTAAGTTTTCCACAAACAAAAGTTAAAATCAATTTGGAAGTGAGAGGTGAGAAATGAGAGGTGAGAAATGAAAATTATTGTATTCCTACTTCTCAGTTCTCACTTCTCACCTCTCACTTAATAAATATATGTCACGAAAAAAAGTCGGCTTGGCGCTTTCGGGCGGCGCGGCACGCGGTTTCGCTCATCTCGGCGTGCTGAAAGTTCTAGCCGAGCATAAAATTCCTATTGACTTCGTTGCCGGAACTTCCGCCGGTTCGTTTGCGGGAGCGGCTTTCGCCAGTGGCTTGAGCGCCGAAGAAATTATAGAAATGGGGCGAAAGGTGCGCTGGCTAACCGTCGCGGGTTTTTCCTATTCGCCGAAAGGCATTCTTTCAAACGCGCCGCTCGGAAATTTTATCAAAAAGAATCTACCGTTCAGGAAATTTGAAGATTTACCGATTCCTTTCGCCGCTGTCGCCTGCGATTTGGAAACCGGCGAAGAAGTCGTTTTAAAAGATAAAGGCGATTTGGTTTTCGCAGTGCGGGCAAGCTGCGCGCTTCCGGGCGTGTTTATGCCGCTCGAAGACGAAAACAGCAGAAGGCTTATTGACGGCGGCGTGGTCGCGCCGGTGCCGACGCGGGCGGTGAAAAAGCTCGGCGCGGAAATTATCATCGCGGTTGACGTAATTTCTTCCGGCGCGACTTATTGGGGTTCGCCTTCGACGCTTCTCGGCATCTTTTTTCAATCGGCGATGATGCTTCTCAGAACCGCCGCGATTCACCAGCATTATCGCGCCGACGTGGTGATAATTCCCGAAATAGCGCATCTTCGCCCCGACGAAATCGGCAAAATGGACGAGTTTGTCAAAGCGGGCGAGGAAGCGGCGCTCAAAAAAATTGATGAGATCAAAGAACTTGTGTTCGCCGAAGAAGATGTTTTAACTCACGGAGCTTATGAATGAGACGAGCGTTATAAATCAAAAATAAAATTCTCGGTCAAAAGTGCTTTTTCCAATAATTTCGGTTTGATTCTCACTTTATAAGAAAGGCTATGACGAATGAAAAACCAATCGCAATTATCGGCGCGGGGCTGGCGGGATTGACGGCGGCAAATTATCTGCATCGCCGCCGGATTCCGTTTGTCTTATACGAAGCAGGCAAGCAAATCGCCGGTCTTGCCGCGAGTTTCAAAGATGCGGAAGGTTTCAGCTATGATTTTGGCGCGCATTTTATTACAAATCGTCTGGCTGCCGCGATTGGCGTCAGCTCACAATGCCGAACGGTAAAGCATTACGGCGAAGCGGTTTGGCTCAAAAATAAGATTTACGGTTATCCGTTCGGTTTAATGCGAATCCCGCGAATGACTCTGAGCGGAATCGGCAGCAAAATCAAATCTCTCAGTAACGGTCACGCGCCCGCTTCAGCCGCCGAATGGTTTCGCAAAACCTACGGGAAAGCTTTAGCCGATGAAGTAGCTCTGCCTTTAATCGAAGCCTGGTCGGGCGCGAAAGCCGAAGATTTATCGCCCGCCGTCGGCGAAAGTTTGCCGGGAAGTATCGGCAAAACTTTGTATTTGAAAGCGGCAGGCAAGGTTTTCCGCCGCGCCGTCGCCGTCGGCTACAACCGCGAAATGCCCGAAAAAGCGAGCGTTTTTCACGTTTATCCCGAAAAAGGGGTTTCGACTTTGTGCGAAAAACTTGCCGAAGGATTCGGGAATAAAATCAAACTTGAAACTCCGGTCGAAGAAATTTTGGTTGAAAATGAAAAAGTCGTTGCCGTGAAAGCGAAAGGCGAAATCCAGGAAGTTTCCGCCGTCATCAGCACCGCGCCCGCGAATATTTTGGCGAAACTCGTAAAAGGCACGGACGCTCTGGAAAATTTCAAAAACTTTCGTTATCGTCCGATGATTTTCCTTAATTTAAAATTTGAAGGTCGCGGGCTTCTTCCCGACACGGTTCTCTGGTTTCCCGAAAACGAATTCCTGTTTTTCCGCCTCACCGAAGCTGCAATCTCGATGCCCTGGCTCGCGCCGGAAGGTAAAACAATCATCACGGTTGACATCGGCTGCCAAAAGGACGACGAATTTTGGGTGATGGGCGAAGAAAAATTAACCGCGCTTTGTCTTGAGCATCTGACAAAAATCATTCCCGACGCAAAAGAAAGATTTCTCGGCGGAAAAGTTCTGAAAACGCCGATTGCCTATCCTGTTTTTCTGAATGAATACGAAAAGGAGAGGCAGGATTTCGAAAAATCAACCGGCGTCGAAAATCTCCTGAGCATCGGGCGCAACGGCGAGTTCGCGCATATTTTTATGGAGGACGTTTACTGGCGGACACTCAAAAAAGTGCGGAGTTTAATTGATTCTTTTTAACTCTTTAAAGAAGAAAACTATCAATTACCAGCTATTTTTCGTGAAAATAAACGGTAAAGCTGCTGCAAGTTAGTTGATAGTTGTATTGACAAAAAGTTGAGAAGAAAAGCGGCAAACTCTGCATTATAAACTCTAAACTCTGAACTAATTCGGATATTTACTGCAAAATAGTTTAGAGTGCAAAGTTTATAATTTAGAGTTTGCATCGCTTTCTTCCTATCCTTTTTTGTCAATACAGATAGTTGATAATTGTATTGATAAATTAAAAAGTCGCGTTTTGAGTCCCTGCTTTAGCAGGCTTTTCGCTAAACGTTTAGCTGCCTAAAGGCAGGACTCAAAACGTTTGAACATTGGCTATAACCTAATTTGTCAATACAGGTAGTTTATGGTTCAAACAGTTCTTTTTCCTAAGTTCGAGACCTGCAAATTGTTCTTAGAATGACGAAAATAAACGAGAAAAAAATCCTTTTCCTTTTGCTTTCCCTTCATCTCGTCATAACTTTGCCGCTCGCCTTTTTTCTCAACGTCTGGGCGGACGAAGCCTCTACGCTTGCCACGACCGAATACGGTTTTCTGCAAACTTTTCAGACGGTTCATAACGAAAAGCAGGCGCCGCTTTATTTTTTGCTGGTGGGTTTATGGCGCGAGTTGAACGGCTCGATTTTCTTTGCGCGTTTGTTTTCGATAATTTGCAGCCTGCTGGCGATAAAAGTTTTTTTCGATTTAGCGCGGAAATTTTTCAATGAAAAAGCGGCTATTTTCGTAACGGCGGCTTTTGCGCTGCATCCGTTTTTGATTTGGGCGAGTTTGGAAATTCGCGTTTATTCGCTGGTCGTTTTGCTTTCGGTTTTGCTTTTGAAGTTTTTTTATGAGGGTTACCGGGAAGAGAATCCCGCAAAGGCGCAAAGGACGCAAAGAAAGGCGCAGGTTTATTTTGTATTAACTTCGATTTTCTCGCTTTACGCGAATTATTATCTGGGCTTTCTGCTGGTCGGATGTTTTGCCGCGCATTTGGTTTTGAAGCGTTGGAAGGAAGCGAGAAGCTATTTTCTGCAAATGCTGGTTGTCGGCGTCGCAATCTTGCCGCTTATCTGGATTATCAAATCGCAATTTGCCGTTCGCGCCGCGACATTTCAAGCCGAAAAAAGTTTGCTGGAAGGCGTTAGAATTCTGTGGCATCATTTTCTGACATTTGTTCTTCCGACTGAAATTTACCCAACGGATACAGCCTCTTATTTTTCGATTTTCCGTCTGTGGTTCGCGCGCCTTGCGGTTTTGGCGATAATTTTTCTTTTAATCAAAAACAAAGGGAAAATTGCGGATGAAAAAATATTTGTATTCGGCACGATTTCCTCCGTAATCGGCTTATTTTTTCTCATTGCGTATCTTTTGCTCGGCTCGGAATTCATCGCCATACGCCACGCCGCCGTTTTGTTCGCGCCGGTGATTTTATTGGTCGCCGGAGTTTTAATCGAGATAAGACCGCGGAAGAATAATTTGGAATTTATTTATGCGGGCATTTTAGCCGCTTTGCTGGCAATCTTCTTCAGCTATTCGATTTTCGCGCTTTATCCAAACCTTGCAAAACGCGGCGACTGGCGTCGCGTCGCTGCATTTATCGAGCAAAACGAAAAGGCAAATCAACCGATTGTCGTTTTTCAGGCTTACGACGTGCTGCCATTTCGTTTTCATTATCAAGGCATAAACAAAATTTTGCCGGACGAGAGAATTTTGGAATGGAGTTTAGAAGATGAATTCGGAAGCCCAAACAGTTTTTCAAAACAAATCGAATTCGTCATTTCCGAAATTCCGCCCGAAGCGCGGGAAATCTGGCTGGCAACGGATGAATCCTGTCAGAAAACCGAGGGGTGCCGCGATTTGGAGAATTTCGTGCAGACCAATTACACTATTGAGCAGACACAGGATTTTTATGTCGAAAGAATTCGTTTGTTGAGGAAAAGGTAAAATGATCGAACCGAAAAACAACGCCGAACCGAAACCGGTTGTCAGATGCAGCGAGTGCGACAATGAAGTGGATAATTATGTAACTTTCGTAAATCCGACCAATGAGATGGTTAATGTCTGCTGGGAATGCCAGAACCGGAAAGATAAAGATTTTTTCTGGAAACGCGATTGGGGTAGAGAGGCGAGACACGGTTACATTCCGCGATAAAAGAATGGATGGTAAAAAACTTCCACTTTAAGTTATTACAATAATTGCGGTTCATCAAAAATAAGTTCAAGTTTTCGAAAAGTCGTCTGAAAGCTAGTTAAGAGCGCTTGACACCGGGTTTTCGATTATGATAGCTTCTCTTCCAGCTAAATTACAGTTACGAAAAATTTCGGCAATTTTGAAATTTGATTCCGGGTTTTTATCTCATCGTCTGAATTTTCTTCCACAAGCGCTAAAGAAAATTCTCCCGAACCAAAAAGCGGTAAAAGCCTGCCAAAACAAGAAAATCAAATCTTGATTTGAGAAAACAGAGTTTATTTTCTCTATTAGAGCGGTTCAAGAAT
>DATHTS010000736.1:0-1639 GCA_035462935.1 Pyrinomonadaceae bacterium | reverse complement strand
TTCGGCGGATTTTCCGTTTTTTTGAAAGCGTCAACCAAAGTTTTCGTTCCCAGAACACGGCTTTCCCTGATTCTCCTTTTCTTTTCATCCGTCCAGCTTCCCCCGCCGACATTCTCGCCCGCCAGATGAATAACAGCGTCGAAGTTTTCAAGTTTTAATTGCTCGATTTCGGAAAAACCTTTCGAGGCGTCCCATTGAATCTCGTCCGCTTTCGCCGCTTTCCGGCGCGAAAGTTTATAACTTTCGTGCCCTTTGGCTTTCAGAGTTGGAATTAAATGAGTTGCGACTAAACCGCTCGCGCCTGTTACAAGAATTTTCATACTATTCTGCATATTCTACACAATCGTCCTTCATTTTTATAAAGTTTGTTGTGCATTTCGCTCTTCATCGTATAATTAATGAAAGGTCAATTCCGATGGAGAATGTCACGCTAGAAAAAATCGTTCCGCGTTCGGGCGCAATCAGTCTCGAGTTTATCGAGCAATCCTTCGACCGCGTAACCGGCTCGCAGTTAATTACGGGAAATGACGTGCGCCTTTTGAAAGATGCGGCGGAAAATTATCCGGCGTGGCTTGCGGCAATCGAAAACGCGGAAGACCGAATACTTTTTGAAAGCTACATTATTCATGAAGACCGGCAAGGCGCGATTTTCGCCGACGCTTTGATAAAAAAAGCCAAAGAAGGCGTTGACGTAAAACTCATTTATGATTGGATGGGCGGTTTCGGCAAAACTTCGATGCGGTATTGGCGGCATTTGAAGAAAAACGGCGTTGACGTGCGCTGCTACAATCCGCCGAAATTTACCGATCCGCTGGCGGTTTTCAGCCGCGATCACCGGAAAAGCTTGATTGTTGATGGGAAGGTGGCTTTTATAAGCGGCTTGTGCGTAGGACAAGATTGGGTCGGGAAGCCGGAAAAAGAGATTCCCGCGTGGCGCGATACGGGCGTTGAAATCAGAGGCGCGGCGGTCGCCGAAGCCGAATTCGCCTTTTCGCAAATCTGGGCGGAAATGGGTCCGCCGTTGAATTCTGAAAGACTTTCAAGACGCGAGGATTTTGAAAATACCGGAAACATTGCCCTGCGCGTTGTGGACAGCGTTCCTTCAAGCTCCTACATCTACCGCATTGACCAAATCCTCGCCGCCGGAGTCCGCGAAACGATGTGGCTGACGGACGCTTATTTCGTCGGCGTTCCATCTTATTTACAGTCAATAAAAGACGCGGCGCAGGACGGTGTTGACGTGCGGATTTTAGTTCCGCAAAGCACCGATATTGCTTTGATTCGGGACACGACGCGCTCGACGTATCGCCCGCTCCTGGAAGCCGGTGTGCGCGTTTTTGAATGGAACGGCTCGATGGTTCACGCCAAAACCGCCGTTTTTGACGGGATATTTTCCCGCGTCGGCTCGACCAATTTAAATGTCGCCAGCTGGTTCGGCAATTACGAATTGGACGTGATTATCGAGGACAAAGATTTCGGCAGGCAGATGCAGGAGATGTTTTTAGAAGATTTGACCAACTCGACAGAAATTGTTTTATCGGAAAAAAAGATGGTTTCCGTCGGCGGAAAAATCAAGCCGAGAGGCAAAAGAAATGGCGCGGGAAGCGTGCGAAAAGCCACTGCCGGAGCGATAAACGCG
>DATHTS010000735.1:0-3081 GCA_035462935.1 Pyrinomonadaceae bacterium | reverse complement strand
TAGGTTCGGGAGTTGACATCAAAAGCACGCGCTCGAAAGCGCCGGGCGTGACAAATATTGCCGGAACGCTTCCGATTTTTGTCGGCGCAAACGATCTTTCGACAATTCCGCCCGCCTTTCTGCCATATTATACAACCTCGCAGGGAACGAGTTTTTCGACTCCGCAAGTTTCCGGTGTTGTTGCTTTGATGCTCGAAGCAAATCCGCTTTTAACGCCGGACGAAGTAGTTACGATTCTGCGTCAAACCGCAACGCCGATGCCGTATGAAGAAAGAGTTGTCGGCGCGGGCTATGTGGACGCGCATAATGCGGTCAGAGCGGCGAAGTCTTTAACGGCGGTTCCGCATCCGGCGAATTTGTTCCCGTCGGATGATCCGAATGCCCCGCAAATCACGGACGCGGTTGATGACCAATTGGGAACGTCGGCGCAGGATATTACGGAAGCAAAATTCAGTTATGATTCGGCGACTAACCAGATTGTTTATTCATTAACCGTTGCAGATCTTTCGGTTCGCACGCCGAATATGCGCTGGACGCTGACTTCCAAATTCGGCGCGACGGATATTTTTGTAACCACTTCGGCGGATGAAACCGCTACAACTTATAAATACGGCAGAATCACGACGCTGGCGACCGGAACGCGAAATCAGGAAACAATCGGCGCGGCTGATTCAGGGGAAATTAACGGCAATCGAATTGTAATCCGCCTTTCGCTGGATAAAGTAAATTCAGCGGTCGGAAGCGATGTTTTCGGAACAACTTCGACAGGAACGCAGGCGCAAACCCAGATTCTTATCGGTTCATCTTTAACCGGCGGTCTGCTTTTGAATTCCGATTCGGCGGCTGGCGCGGATTTCAAAGTCGGCGGAAACTCGGAGACTGATCCGGACCCGACGCCAACACCGACACCCGATCCGACACCAGACCCAACGCCGGATCCGACGCCTGAGCCGACACCGACGCCGGATCCCGATCCAACTCCGACTCCGAATCCCCAGCCGAATGAAACAGGGAAGTTTGACGAGCGGTATTCGGGAACTTTGAACATCGGACAGGAAGCGGTTGAGCTGCCATTTGTTGTTCGACGCGCTGCTCTTGACGCTCAGATAAATCAAAACAACGGAAACCAGCAAATTATTTTTGAGCTTCTCGACGGCAACCGGAATGTAATTAAATCCACAGCCGACAAGAAGATCGCTTTGGCAGGATTAAGTCACGGAACTTATTATTACCGCGTGCGCGGCGGTGTGAGTAAAGCGGTTGACTTTACGATAAAAAGCACGCAAGGGAGATAAGTTCTAAAGGAGTTTTCTCCCCTAACCAGCAAAGGACGCAAAGTGAATTTATAAGTTTACTTTGCGTCCTTTGCCTTTTTAAGGTCAGAACCGCCTGCGTAAGCGGGCGGGTTTCTTTAGACGTTACCCGCCCGCTTACGCAGGCGGTTCTGACAAGTCTAATATTGAATCAAACTGCCTTCGCGCTTCGCTCGTTTAACCGCCCGCGAGAAAATCCAGAGGGAAAAGGGAAGCAGAACGCCTAAGAAAATTAAAAGAATTGCCAGAGATGTTTGAACTTCCGTAAAACCTTTTCCTTGAATCAAAACGCTTCTGATGCCTTCCAGCCCGTGCGTCGAAGGATTGATGTAAGCGATTGCTTTTCCGCCTGTTTCTCCAAGTGCCTCTTGCAGCATTTCCTTCGGAAAGAAAACGCCGGAAAACAGCGCAGTTCCCGCGCCCAGCAAAATTGCAAAAGGATCGCCGCGTTTGAAAACCATTGCAAAGCTCGCCGAAAGAATGCCGAGACAAGCCAGGCAAAGCGTCGTTAAAACCAAAAAGAGAAGCGCGAGCAGGAAATTGCCTTTGTATTGAACGTTGAAGAAAAGCCAGCCGAAAAACAGGTAAAGAAACGAGTTAAACGTGGCTTCGACATAAGACCAAGCCGAACTCGAAATAATCACGGTCGGGATATTAATAGGTGTCAAAAGGACGCTTTCCAGCGTGCCTTGCATCTGCTCTTGTCGAATGGCGTTGGCGAGGGCGGAAAACCCGACCATAAAATAATTGAGCATCGCCATCCCCGTCAGCCACGCCGCCAGAGGATTTTGCCATTGCTCGTATTGACCGCTGACGAAATTCCCGGCAAAAATCCGCGAAATAAAAAAGAACGTTGTAACGATTCCCAAAATCCATATAATACGGATAAAAAACTCAAAGCGGTAGCTCAAAGCGAGTTGAAAATCGCGGATAACAAAGGCTCTGATGCGGCGTAGAAGATTCATATAATTCAAGAGTTTTAGAACTAACAGAATTTGGAAATTTATTCTTGTTGATAACGGCGAATGAATTTTATTTCCTGCCCAATTCGATTTGAATAAAATTCCTAAACCCTTTCTTTAATAATAGTTGAAAAAAGTGAAAGATACATTTCAGCAAGCTCAAGAAAATTTTTAAAAATTTCTTGACAAATCTCCTAATCACTTCTATTCTAGGCTGGAGCAATTTACAATTTATTGCCAGTGTCGTCACCTTTTAGCGGTTGTTTAGCCTTTCAAAAGACCAAACAACCTTTCTGTCAATTTTTTAACCCGCTCTCCCAAGAGCAGAAAGGAGAATAATTTATGTTAAAAAAAAGAAATTTACTTCTAATTATTGTGATTTTGATTATTACAATGGGATTTTCTTTGTTTGCTTTAAAAGGTCAAATTACTAAAGAAACAAGCGAATCAAAACCAACTCCTACCATAACTAAAGAAACTCTTTCAAAAATTCGAGAAACTTTTCCGGTTGTTGAACACTCGAAGGCATCTTCACTAGAAAAAGAAAACCCAAAAAGCAAAAAATACAATGAAGCTCTTCGAGTTCTATCATTAGATAAAGATATTCCCAAAAACCTTGAATCATTTTCAGCTCATCATTGGGAGAAAGGTTTGACAGCTTTACCTATCGAAAAAAGTGATGTTGTCATACTTGGTAAAGTTATTGATGCAAAAGCGCATTTATCACCTGATAAAAGTACTGTTTACTCTGAATTCAAGATAGAGATTGAAGAAGTCTTCAAAAATAATAGTCACCTAGGGTTTGA
>DATHTS010000734.1:0-3136 GCA_035462935.1 Pyrinomonadaceae bacterium | reverse complement strand
CCCTCTGACGCCCGCGCCGCAAGGCTCGACCGTGCAGCAAATGGCGGCAAATCAAGGCAAAGCTGATGATTGGCAGTCAATTGCCGCCGCCAACAAAATCGAAAATCCGCGCGGATTACAGCCCGGACAGCTTCTCGATATGAACGCGAAAGTCGGCTTTTCGGGCGGAATCAGCGGCGGCGGTCCGCTGTTAAACGATCTCGGAGCTTCCGCCAATTTGACGGTGCAAGCCGCTTTGGAAACGGAGTAAAAATTTATGCCTGTTGTAATAAACGAATTTGAAGTTATGCCCGAACCGCCGAAAACTGAAAATCAAACGGCGGGCAAAAAACCGGACGAGAAAGGCTCGCAAACGCCTGAGATGTCCGACTATGAAGTAAAACAAATGCTGGAACGCCGGGCGGAAAGATTGGAAAGAGTTTCCGCTTATTAAAACAACTTTAGATTTGAAATTTGAGATTTGAAATCGGTTTTTAAATCCAAAATCCAAAATCTAAAATCCGAAATCAAAATATGCCTTTAGATTCGACAACCGGAATAAACAGCGCGAGACCGAAATTTTTTGTTGACGGGCAGGAGAATACTTCTCTGGTCGGCGGGCTGAATTACCTTTTGATTGTCGAAAAAACAAACGGGCTTTATCGCTGTGAAGCGAAATTCGGCAACTGGGGACCGAAAGACAACAAGACCGACTTTCTTTATTTTGACCGGCAAACGCTCGATTTCGGCAAGGATTTTCAAGTGAAGCTCGACCAGGACGAAATTTTCAAAGGCAAAATCACGGCGCTTGAAGCCGTTTTTCCCGAAGGACAAGCGCCGGAAATCGCCGTGCTTGCCGAAGACGCTTTGCAAAATTTAAGAATGACGCGCCGGACGCGCACATTTGAAAATGTTTCGGATGCCGACATTTTCAGGAAAATCGCCGGTGACCACGGATTAACCGCGGGCATTGACGTGAACAGCCCGACGCACAAAGTTGTCGCGCAGGTAAATCAAAGCGATCTGGCTTTTTTGCGTGAACGCGCCCGTTCGATTGACGCGGAGATTTGGATTAAAGATAAAGAGCTAAACGTCAGAACGCGGTCAAAACGCGGCAAAGAAAAAATATCGCTCAAATACGGCGCGCAAATGCGCGAGTTTCGCGTGATTGCCGATTTAGCTACTCAGCGAACGAGCGTCGTCGCCTCCGGCTGGGACGTTTCAGGCAAGGAAGCGATCAAATTCGAGGCAAAAGATTCGGTTATCAGCAGCGAACTCGGCGGCGACACGAGCGGCGTCAGTATTTTGAAAAAAGCCTTCGGCGAGCGAAAAGAATCGCTCGTTCACGCCGTGCCGCTTAACCGTCAGGACGCGCAAAACGCCGCCGAAAGCTTTATGAAAACAATCGCCCGTCAATTCGTCGTCGGGCGCGGCGTCGCCGAACCGAACGCCAAGCTGCGGGTCGGCGCGTTTGTCGAGCTTGACGGGGTTGGAAAATTATTCAACGGGAAATATTACGTGGCGGAAATCGCTCATATTTTCGACAATGCCAAAGGTTTCCGAACCGAATTTCGCGCCGAACGAGCGGGAATAGGGCAGAGTTAAGGAAAAAGGTAAAGGTAAAAGGCAAAAATAAGAGGCGTTTTATTTTGCCGGAGATATTCAAGAAGCGGAAGATTTTGTTAGGTGCGCAGGGGCAAAATTAATGATAGAGACAACGGCGATACAAACAATTATTGAAGAGCGTGTGCCGCACGGTTTGGGCGGGCGCTGGTATGGCGTTTTTCCGGCTTTGGTGACGGACATCAAAGACCCGGACGGGCAAGGAAGGGTAAAAATTTCCCTGCCCTGGTCGCCGGATACGAACGGCTCACGCTACGAAGCGTGGGCGCGGCTGGCGACGATGATGGGCGGGAATAATCGCGGAAGCTGGTTTGTTCCCGATGTGAACGACGAGGTTTTGGTCGCTTTTGAAGACGGCAATCCGCTCCGACCTTATATCGTCGGCAATTTGTGGAACGGGAAAGACAAACCGCCCGAAAGCATGGACGGCGGCGGAAAAAATTATAAAAAAGTTCTGCGCTCGCGCAACGGCGTGAAGGTTACGCTGGACGATCAGGACGGGCAGGAGAAGATGATTCTGGAAACTCCGGGCGGGCAGAAAATCACTTTGAAAGACGGTCCCGGCGCGGTTGAAATTGTGGACAGCAACGGCAATTCGGTAAAACTCGAAACAAGCGGCATCACGGTTACCGCTTCGGCGAAGGTAACGATAAACGCTTCGCAGGTCGAAGTTTCTGCCGGAATGGTAACGGTCAACGCCGGAATGTCGAAATTCAGCGGCGTCGTGCAAGCCGATACCGTTATCAGCAACAGCGTGATCAGCGCGTCCTACACGCCGGGCGCGGGAAATATCTGGTGAGGAAAGTATGAAGGATTTTATTCAATGGACAACGCCGTCGCCGCTCTGGGAAACAGCAATTTCTCAAAGCACCGCCGCATCGCGCCGTGCCGAATTGAGCCGTCCGGCAATTCTGCGTTTTGCGACCGATTCGTTTATGGATGATTTTCTGAAAATGGCGGAAAACGATCCGAAAAGATTGGATCAATATCTCGCTTTGCCCGAAACCTGGCGCGGCGTTTCGCCGATGCCCGAAGCGTTAAATCCCGCTCCGGCATTCGCCAGAAATTTTAAAAGGCTCGGTTTGATTTCCGCACGAAAAAAAGCAAAGCAAAACGGTTTGACCGAAACCCCGAACAACTTTACAAGTTTCGCAAACTCGAACACCGATAAACCGCTCAAACTTTACCAGCCCGCGCACCAGCGTTTTTATATAATCTCGGCGTGTCTGGTTTGCGAGCGTCCCGGTTTGCCGGACAAAATTCCGAACAGCGGACGCGAGGAAAAAGTCGGCTATGTGATTCGCCGAATGTTCCCGAAAGTTGATGCCGAACCCACGAAACCTCTGCCGCCGCCAAACGCGGATTATGAAGAATATGCCTACGTCATTACCGATCAGGGCGCAAGATGGAAAAAAGTTTCAGATAACAATACGCTCGAAAAAGATGAAGAACAGCAGACACTTTTTTCCGTTAATATCACCGAAGACGACGGACGGCGCAGAAAGATTTTCGCAGGCGTGATTCCGACCGGACG
>DATHTS010000733.1:0-6143 GCA_035462935.1 Pyrinomonadaceae bacterium | reverse complement strand
TAACGGCTTGAACGTGCGGGTTTGAATCAGGATTCGCCAGCGTTTCCTCGTCAACATTTGCCGCGTAAATCGTCGGTTTTGTCGTCAGCAGGAAAAAGTTTTTGGCGATTACCTTTTCTTCTTTCGTCAGTTCAACCGCCCGCGCGGGACGACCCTCTTCAAGAACGGGCTGGATTTTATCAAGGATTTCAATTTCGGCTTTAGCTTGCTTGTCACCCGATTTTGCGCTTCGCTGCGCTTTATCACGCCGCTTTTCGACCGAAGCCAAATCCGCCAGAGCCAACTCAATTTGAATAGTTTCAATATCGCGCACCGGATTGACCGAGCCTTCGACGTGGATGATATTTTCGTCCTCAAAACAGCGCACGACCTGAATGACGGCATCGGTTTCGCGGATATTCGCCAAAAACTGGTTGCCCAAGCCTTCGCCCTTCGACGCGCCGCGCACAAGACCGGCGATGTCAACAAATTCGACGGTTGCGGGTATAATTGTTTGGGTCTTTACGATTTTCGCCAAAGGCTCAAGCCGCTCGTCCGGCACGCCGACAACACCGACGTTCGGCTCGATAGTGGCGAAAGGATAATTTGCCGCCAGCGCCGCTTCCTGCGCGGTCAGGGCGTTAAAAAGTGTAGATTTTCCGACGTTGGGCAAGCCAACGATTCCTGCTTGTAACATAGATAAATTTTAAATTTCAGATTTCAAATTCCGGATTTCAGATTCGCCTTACAATTTGGAATTTGAAATTTGAAATCTGAAATCAAAAACATTCATTCTACCTTTGAAATCGGTTTTTGAGAAATGAGCTAATTTATCTACGCTTTTTCTTGCGTTTTTTCTTGAAGGGATTAACAGGCTGCTGACGGAAGCCCGGTTTTTGAGTTTGTTTAAGAATCCAGCGTTTCAGCTTTTCCAAATCTTTATGTTTGGGATTTAATTTTGGAACTATATTTAAAAACTCATCAATTAACCTTAATGCTGGATCAGGCTTTTTATCTTCTGTATAAATACTCGATAATTGAATAGCTGAATCTATTGTATGGGGATGAAGATTGCCAAATATCTCCCGGCGAATAGCCAAAGATTTTTTTGCATATTCAATTGCAGTTTCACATTTTTTTTGGTTTTGAAAGTGAAAGCTTAAATTATAAAATGAAGTAGCGGTGTTAGGATGTTTTTCTCCGAACAGTTCAAGGTAAATATCAAGCGCTTTCTTTAGATTATCGAATTTTTCATGGTATTTTCCTAAGTCTCCATAAGCACCTCCGACATTGTTGAATGAATTAGCCGTATCAGGATGCTTTTCTCCGAATAGTTCAAGGCGAATATCAAGCGCCTTCTTTTGATTATCGAATTGTTCCTGGTATTTTCCCAAGTCTCCATAAGCACTTCCAATATTATTGAATGAAGTAGCCGTATCAGGATGTTTTTCTCCGAACAGTTCAAGGCGAATATCAAGCGCTTTCTTTTGATTATCGAATTTTTCATGGTATTTTCCTAAGTCTCCATAAGCAAGCCCAACATTATTGAATGAAGTAGCCGTATCAGGATGCTTTTCTCCGAACAGTTCAAGCTGAATATCAAGCGCTTTCTTTTGATTATCGAATTGTTCCTGGTATTTTCCTAAACCTCCTAAAAGGCTGCCATAATCGTTATAAAGATTTGCTAATGTTTCTTGATTTTCACTGTTAGTCTGTTGATAAATTTCTAAGGCTTTGCCGACAATTCCAATTGAGGTATTATAATCTCCGCGATAAAAAGGAGGATAACCTTGCAGCCAGAGCAAACGGCTTGCGTTTTCAGGTGAAAAATCTATTGCGTGCTTCTGCCACGTAACCAAATGTTCCAATTCAGCCTCATATTCGGGAAGTTTGGTGAAATCGTCCCTTATATCTTGAAACCAATCACCGAGAAGTTGGCAGATATTGTTTATCCAACCAGTACTTTCCGTTAAAGGAATATCTTCCTTTCTTACTTCGGCAACAAGCCGGTGAATAGCATAAGCATTTCTTTCGGGAGATTTTTGCAGAAGACGTAAAGAATCGCCTAAACTCAAGGCTTCGAGAAGTTCAACCTCATTTTTACCAAGCAACCGGCTCATTAAACCAATGCCCATCGGGGAAGTCCCGCTCCATGTCAGCAAGTCTAAAACATCTCGTAAAAGCGGTTCATCACTTAGAATATTTTCACTGACTTTTAGAGTTCGATAAACGTCTTTATCATGATTGGTAAAACTCCCAGCTAAGAACTTCTCTTTAAATGCCTCACGTGGATTTTGTTTTAAGAGCGAAAGATAACTTTCCCAGCCAATCGGACGATAGCGCAAAAATCCGCCTGCCAATTCCAATGCAAGAGGAAGCTTTCCGAGTTCTTCGGCGATTTGCTCAACCGTTTTTAGTTCAGCGTCTTTTATTTCGCGGCGGGATTCTTGCTCTAACATTTTAACGGCTTGCTCAGTTGTTAAAAGTTCTAGCCAAACACGATTAAAGCCGATAAGTTCGTTTCGGCTTGTCGCCAAGATATGAATATCGTTTCGCGGAGGCGGAAGATATTCTTTTATCCTTTCGTCGAAAGTTTCGACATTATCCAAAACAATCAGACACTCGATTATTGTTTTCAAGCGATGGCGGGCGACATCCAATTTGACTTTGATTTCGGATTTGGGAGAAACCCATTCGGCTTTATCGCAAATTTCGACAAGCTGTTTATCAATATCCTGATCAACCGTTAGCCAAAGCACGCCGTTGGGATATTCGTCTTGATATTCATAAGCATATTCAACAGCAAGCTGTGTTTTTCCAAGCCCGCCGAGACCTTGAAACGAAACCGCCTGTCCGATATTCGTCGGAAGCCCTTCCAGTAAAGTTTCATGAACTTCTCTCAAATTTGCTTCGCGCCCGACAACTTGATCGCCTTTTTGATTGAAAGGAATATGAACTACGCGATTTTTGGGGTTAAATCTTTCGGTTGCGGTTAATTCCGCTCTGTCTGTATGAGTTTCTATTGTTGAGCTTGTGTCTGTCTTAGATTCAACTGATGCAATTATTTCTCGCAGGAGTTCGAGCAAAGGTCCGCCGTGATCTTCATAGGTAATTGGTTTGACGGGAAGATGAAGATTATTAATAAAGCCTTTATCAGTCTCTTTTACTAGAGCAAAATGCTCACCCGTTGCACCATCAAATAACTCAGAGATATATTTAATCTGATTGGTAAAATCAGCATCATTTAAACTAAAACCAATGAACAGAAAAGTATAAGAAGTGAGTAAAGTGCGTAGAGTTTGAAGAGCGGTTCTATATTCGGTTTCAGCATTTGATTCATTTGGATAAAGTTTTTGATAACCATCTGGCGTTAAAATTAAATTGGAAGGATTATCTATATACCCGTGTAAATGCCAAACAGTTGGCTCTTGCGGAAAACCTTCACTTAAAACTTTTCCTTGTCTAAATTTCGCTTCAATATCCCAAATATTTACGTTATTATTCGTCCAACGTAAAACTTTGTCGTAGTTGGTTGTAATAATTAAGGAACTTCCTAATTGCCAAATTAACTTCGCGGTTTCAAGAGAAGATTCTTCGACCATGTTACGGTCTGGATTAAACTGTCGGTCAAGAAAATTATTCCAGCCTATTGCAAATCCTTCACGAGCATATTTTGCGGCGCGTAAATAATCCGGGTTTTGCCTGTTTAAGAATCCGTCTACAATATTTGCATCAGCCGGGCTATCATTTTTGAGTTCTTCAACAGCTTTTTCTAAAAGTTCTTTCCAACTTGGAAATAATTTATTTCCGTTTTTGTCTTTGACGCTCATAGAAACGCCCGCGCCGACAAACGGAATAACTTTCCTTTCATTTAATCTTGTCTTAAAGTTAGGTGGTAAACTCATTCTTGAGTATTTCCTTCTCACACAGGGAGATTTGAGCTATAAAGCATTTCCGAAAAGAAATATAACATAAAATTCAAATTTTCAATTGCTTTCTTTTCAGCCTGCAAATAAAAACGCTGGACAGAGATAGCCAAAATTTATAAACTTTAACGGGGCAACCGCACCGAGCAAAAATCTCACTAACCGAAAACAGCAAGACCGTTGTAATGCCGAACCCGATTCAGGTAAAAACTAAAAGATCAAAAATGCCGCCGAAAAATTGGCGCGGCGCGGCGCGTGTGAATTCCTTTAAAGCGCCGCGTCCGAAAATTCACCGCCGATTTTTACGCGCTGTTTTTAATCCCGTCACGGTTTCCATAGCCTCGTTTTTATTGCTGGCGGTTTTTTTGACTTTAACTTATTTTTGGTTTGAATATTCCGCCCGGATTGATTTGCTTTTGAAAGGCGAGGTTTTCACGCAGAACGCGGGGATTTATTCCGCGCCGAAAACCTTGAAAGCGGGCGAGGCGATCTCGCTGGAAGATTTGACCAAGTATTTGAAATCAGCCGGTTACATCGAGAAAAATCAGCAGGCGGACGGCTCGCGCAGTCGGTATCAAGCGGGCGAAGCTTCAATCGAAATCGAACCGGGAAATACGGCTTTGATTGAAGGCAGAAAGATTTTCCCGTCGCTTTCCGTAAAATTCAAAAAAGATAAAAAATCCGTCGCTTCCATCACCGACAAAGACGCGGAAAAGGATGTTAAAGAAGCGCAGCTCGAGCCGAAGATTCTTAGCTCGCTTGCGGCGGAAGGCGACGGCAGGCGCAAAGCCGTTTCGTTTAACGATTTGCCGCCGCATCTCGTCAAGGCGATTACCGTTACGGAAGACCGCGCCTTTTTCGAGCATTACGGCGTGAATTTTCGCGGCATCGCCCGCGCTTTGTGGCGCAGATACGAAAAGGAAGAAGACAATTCGCCGCTTGCCAATCAGGGCGGCTCTTCGATCACGCAGCAACTCGTCAAAAATCTGCTTCTCAACCGCGACCCGACATATGAGCGTAAAGTAAAAGAAGCTTATATGTCGTTCATTTTGGAAACGCGGCTGACAAAGGAAGAGATTTTTACGCTTTACGCGAACCAGATTTATCTCGGACAGCAGACCGGCGTTTCGATTTACGGAGTTGGCGAAGCGTCGAATGTTTATTTCGGCAAAGACGTTTCCCAGATTACCTTGCCCGAAGCGGCGTTTTTAGCGGGAATTATTCGCAGCCCGAATCGCTATAATCCGTTTAAAAATCCCGAAAGAGTTGCGGAACGCCGGAATCAGGTTTTGGATTCGATGATGGAAGCGGGCGCGATAACGTCGAAACAAGCCGAAGAAGCTAAAAATACGAAACTTCAACTGCATAAAATCTCGCCGCAGAAGGATTTGCTCGGAATGCCGTATTTTACGCAGTTTGCCGTCGAGGAGTTGCCGAAAGTCGTCAATGACCCGGAAGCCTTGCAGCATCTGCGCGTTTACACGACGATTGACCCGGATTTGCAGCGAATCGCATACGAAATCGTCAACAAGCGTCTGGAAAAACTCGATAAACATTTTCCCAAAAAGCCGAAGGGAAGTTTGAACGCCGCGCTGGTCGCCGTCAAACCGAAAACCGGCGAGATTGTCGCAATGGTCGGCGGGCGCGACTATCTGGAAAATCAGTTTAACCGCGCGACGAGTGCGCAGCGTCAGCCCGGTTCGGTCTTTAAGCCTTTTGTTTACGCCGCCGCGATAAATTCGGCTTACGACGCGAACTCGCACGTTTATACAGCCGCTTCGATTGTCAAAGACGAGAAAAAAGTTTTCACTTACGGCAATGAAACTTACGCGCCGAATAATTACGGCGATACGTTCAGCAATCAGGAAATGACCTTGCGGGATGCTTTAGTTAAAAGCAAAAACACAATAACCGTTGATTTGGGAATGCAGCTAAACATCGGCAAGATTATGAATCTCGCTCACAAAGCGGGCTTGCCCAAGGTCGAAAAAGCCTATCCTTCGATGGCTCTGGGAACTGCCGAAGCTACGCCTTTGCAGATGGCGACGGCTTACACGACGTTTGCCAATTTGGGCGATAAAGTTTCGCCGATTGCCATCAGCCGCGTTGCCACCGGCGACGGGCGACTAGTTGTCGAACCGAAGGGCGAGAAGAAAAACGTTTTGCGCCCGGATGTCGCTTTTATTATGAACGACATAATGAAGGACATCATCAATCGCGGCACGGCTTATGAAGCAC
>DATHTS010000732.1:0-8744 GCA_035462935.1 Pyrinomonadaceae bacterium | reverse complement strand
GAAACGAATTGCTTACCGCCGTCAAAACACACGCTTTCCAGGATGCAAAAATAGCCGGCGGGAAAACGAAATTTCCCGTCATAATCTTTTCGCCCGGCTTGGGTTCAAGCCCTTTTTCCTACGCGACGATTATCGAGAATCTGGTCAGTCGCGGCTATGTCGTAGCGGCGATCAATCATCCGTATGACAGCGGCGATTTTAAGTTTTCCGACGGGCAAATAATTCGTTTTGCCGCCGAAAAATGGAACCGCGAAGCGCCGAAAGACTGGACTGCCGACGAGCGCAAACGTTTTTTTGACGAGCGGCGCGTCGGCTGGGCGCAGGACATTTCGTTTGTGGTTAATCAATTAGAAAAACTCGAAAAGCCCTTTAAAGATAAGCTGGATTTACAAAAATTGGGCGTGATGGGACATTCTTTCGGCGGGCAAGCCGCGACGATTGCCTGCGCTTCGGACGCGCGTTTCAAAGCGTGCGCCAATCTCGACGGAATGGCGCAGGGCAACGTGATTTTGCCGGACGCGAACGGAAAAGTTCTCCGGCAGCCATTTTTATTTTTCAGCAAAGCGGCGGAGGTAACCGACGCCGAACTGAAAACGATGAATATAACGCGCGAGGAATATCGCCGGCGCGACCGCAAACGCCTCGTCGAACGCTGGAAACCTTCGTTTAAAAAACAGCTCGCCGAACTCGAATCGGGCAGTTATTTCGCGCTTTATCCGGGCGTCAAACATTCGAGTTTCAGCGATTCGCTAGTGCTTTTCACCGAGCCGAACGATCCGCTCTACCCGGAGCGAAAAATTGCTGCCGGAGTTATCAACGAATACGTCCTGGCGTTTTTTGACAAATTTTTATTGAAAAAACCGTCGCCGCTTTTCGAGGCTCCGAACGAAGGAAGCACGCCCGTGATTTTGGAATTTTTGAAGCAGAATAAATAAAGGATGTGAATCAAAAGTAGAACTATTCCCGGAAAAAATAAAGGCTTTTCCTTTGCGTTCATTGCGCCATCTTTGCGACCATTGTGGTTAGAAAATCGGTTTAACCGCAAAGTTCCCAAAGAGCATTTTATTTTCCACTCTTGATTTACATAAATGATTAATAATATTTAAATTCGAGCGGGCGTAACGTCTGCGCCTCGAAAATTATTTCCGTCTGTCTCGGTTTTTGAACGTATAAAACCGTATTCAAAAGAAGCGTCTCGGCAACTTTTGTTTTGCCGATTTTAAAAGAAGGAAAAGTTGTTTCGGCAACAATCCAATTTTTTCCTTCCCATTCAAAGCTCAAGTTGTTTTCCAGCGGAAATGTGCCCTGCGGAACGGCGACCGTGATGTGGCGCGGGCAGTAAAGCAGGAGATAATCTTCGCCGATTTGTTCGAGAAATGAAGCCATCAGAATTGTCTTGTTGCTGCAATCCGAACGGCGCGTCATCAAAACTTCGTTCGGGCGTTTCAAGGTTTCATTTGTTCCGAGAGCTTCGTTGTAATCGTATTCGATTTGATTGGTGACAAAATCCAGCAGCTTTTGAATTTTAACTTCGCGCGGCAGATTTTCCGGCGCGTCGCCGAGCAGTTGGGCGACAAATCTCTTCAAGCTCGGCTCGTCAGGCTTGCCGACCATCGCGCCGTGATTGCCGAACATTATCGCTTTATTGTCAATTTTCGGATTTGTCGAAGCCGCTAATCTTCCGCCGTAAACCGTTTTGTTTTCGGCAAAATCCAGAAGCTCTTTCATATTTAATTTGTAAGTTAAGCCTTGATAAGGAAATTCGAATTCGGCGTTTGAATCAAACTTTAGATTTTCAAGCTTGGTCTTGAAAAAATATCCGGTTTCGGGAGTTTTTCTGAGAGAAAGTTTGTCAAGCTTGAATTTCGCGCCTTCGTCTTCGGCAAAAATGAGTTTTTGCGGGTCAACTACAAATCTGCCGACGGCGGCGGCGAATTCCTCCTGGCTCGATTCGGGCGCGGAAAAATAAATTTCCTTTTTATCGAGCATATATCTTTGCAGGCGCACCTTGCCGAGGATTTGCTCGCGGAACGATTCGCCGGTAAAACCGGGCTGCGCGAGAAGCATCGCAACCGTGTCGCGTGTCTTCACCTGGGTAATCTGCTCGGCTGTAACTTCCGGTTCAAACGTCGCATACCTGTAGAATCCATAAGCCGAGCCGAAAATCACGACCAGCAGGACGCCAAAGATCAGCGTAAATTTATTAAACGATTTTTCCGTTTTTTCGTTAAAAAGAGAACTTCCAGACATTTTGTTTTATATTAAGGGTTAAAGTTTAACGATTATGCCAAAATTCTTTGCGAGCGCAAAGGAAAATTGTAAAATCTTTTAGAATTTCGCTCATTAGAGTAAAAAAAGATGAAATATGTTGCCTTCCTGCGCGGCATAAATGTCGGCGGGAAAAATAAAATCAAAATGGAAACGCTGCGCGAGGTTTGCCGCTCGCTCGGTTTTGAAAACGTCAAAACCTACATCAACAGCGGCAACGTAATCTTTGAAACCGCCGAAGCGGACGCGCGAAAACTTGCCGGACACATTGAAAACGCTATCGAAAAGGAATTTTCGCTTAACATCAAAGTAATGGTGCGGACGATTGAAGAAATCAAAAACCTGATTAAAAATAACCCTTTCGGCGGGCAGTTTGAAAACGACAAAGATTTGCACGTTTTGTTTTTGGACGAGGAAATGCCGGAAGAAAAACGCGAGCTTTTGATTGAACACAATAACGAAAACGAGAAATTCGCCGTGCGCGGTCGTGAGATTTTCTGTCATTTGAAACGAGGCGTGGCTGACAGCCTTCTCGGAAAGGATTACATCGGTAAAAAACTGAAAGTTTCCGCGACGGCTCGTAATTGGCGGACTGTTAACAAAATTATGGAAATGTAAAATTACAATTAACCAAGAAGTTACACGAAGATTTCACGAAGGCTCTTTTCAAATTTATCAACGAATTAAAAATTTGCTTTTCTTCGTGTTTTCTTCGTGCGGTTTCGTGGTTACAATAAAAATTATGCCAATACAAAGACCTTTTAATTTACAAAAATGGATTGACGAGCATCGTCATCTCCTAAAACCGCCGGTCGGCAATCAATGCGCTTACGACGCCGAAGATTTTATCGTGATGGTCGTCGGCGGACCGAATTCGCGCAAGGATTATCACTGGGACGAAGGCGAGGAATTTTTCTATCAGCTCGAAGGCGATATTACCGTCAAGATTCAGGAAGACGGGCGAGCGGTTGACGTTCCCGTGCGCGAAGGCGAGATTTTTCTCCTGCCGCCGAGAGTTCCGCACAATCCGATTCGCGGCGCAAACACAGTCGGGCTGGTGATTGAAAGAAAGCGGCGCGAGGGCGAAAAAGACGGGCTGATGTGGTTTTGCGAAAACTGCAATGAGAAGCTTTACGAGGAATATTTCGAGCTTGAAGACATTACGACGCAGTTTCAAGGCGTTTTCAAACGCTTTTATGAAAATGAAGAACTGCGAACCTGTGACAATTGTGGCATGGTGATGCAGCCTCCGCCGGTTGTAAGTTAAGCAGGATAGTCACTTAAAACTAAAGAAAAGAAACAACCTGTTTCTTTCTAAGAATAAGGAGAGATTCTCATGTCTTATGATGTTTTTATCAGTCATTCTTCAAAAGACAAAGAGACTGCCGAGGCGGTTTGTCATTTTTTAGAGCAGAATAAGATCCGCTGTTGGATGGCTCCACGTGATATTCTGCCCGGAAAAAAATGGGCAAATGAAATCTCTGAGGCTATCAGTAATTGTCAGTTAATGCTCCTTGTTTTCTCGTCAAACGCCAACAATTCAGATGATATAGAGCGCGAACTTCACCTTGCTTCAGTTGCAAAGATACCGATTATTCCGCTTCGCATTGAAGATGTGCCAATGTCGGGAACACTCAAATATTATCTTGGCACACCGCATTGGCTAGATGCTGTGACGCCGCCGTTTGAGCAACATCTTCATAAACTAACTAAAGGGATACAGAGTCTGTTATCAAGTCTGCCATATACACTAAAACCTAAACTGCCGGAAAAGAAGGTAACGAAAGCTTTAACTTCAATGCCCCCTAAGACAAACGATGCTCCGCAGGTAAGCTATTTAGAAACAAAATCTGAAAATATTCAGAGTACCACCCAATCAATTCCTCCTCAGTCTTCTCGAAGTTACGGTGTTCCAAAAGCAAAAAGTCCTAAGAGAGTTCAGTTTGATAAAATTCAGAAATCACTTTCGAATCACAAGAATTTATTATTGACCAAAAGTGGATTAAAAACTCTAAGTGGATTAGCAGTTTTATCTGCAATTTTAATATTTGCTTCTTACAACTATGATTCAGAAAACTTAACAATGGATTTAACTGATACTGAAACACTCGCAGAAATAAAGTTGAAAAAAAATATAGTAGAGGTAAAAAATATGCCTTCACAAAGTTTGACATCAGAAGATCCAACTTCAAATTTAACTTTACCAGGAAAATCTAGACCTTTAACTTTGGTCGTAAAAGTTGACAAAGATGAGAATTTGAAATTGAATAATGTAGACGCGGGAAACATTTCTGATCCCTACTTCTTTAGCCAAACACTTTCCAAAATATTCTATGATAGAGAAGAAATGGGAGTTTTCAGAGAAGGGACAAATGAAGTTGAAAAAACCGTATTTATAATTTTGCCAAGCAAAATCAAGCGAAGAATATTCAACGAAATAATCAAAACAGTTAATGATGCGGGCACGGATCGGATAGTTCTTTATGTTCAAGAGTGAAAAACCGAAGCAGAATTTCATTTAATATCTTGAGAAAAAAGAAAACTTGGTTTCAATGATATCTCAGTAAGCGTGAAGTAATTTTCAAAAACGATTCTCAAGCTTGTAAGTCGTTTGGTTTAGTGATGGGAAGAAAGTGGAAATGAAGAAAGTTGATATGTCCGAAGAGGCGATTTTGCGGCGGTTGAAACGAGTTGACCAACTGCGCGAGCTTTGCTTGTCTTTGATGAAAGCGAAAAAGATGCATGATGAAAAAGCTAAAGAAGCATCAACCGAAAATAAAACAAATTCGGAATCTGTCGAAACCAGTCGGAGCCGCCCGGCGCGACAGCGGTTGGATTAAGGTTTTAAAAATAAAATTTGGAAGCGAAAAACAATAAAAGCCATTCTGAAGATTATTTCATCAGTTACCGTGACCATTGGTGGAATCGCGATTTTTTGGATTTAATGGCGCAGCGGTGGGAACTGCAAAAATACTCAACGCTTCTGGATGTCGGCTGCGGAATATGTCATTGGAGCAAAATCCTGATTCCTTATCTAAAGAACGGCGCGAAAGTTTTTGCGATTGACAGCGACGAGAAATCGGCACAAGGAAGCAATGAATTACACAAATATTTCGCCGACTTCGACGCGGAAATTACTTTCAAAACGGGAAATGCTCACGAATTAGAATTTGACGATGATTCATTTGACGTAGTGACTTGCCAAACCGTTTTAATTCATCTTGAAAACCCGCAAAAAGCCGTGCGGGAAATGTATCGAGTCGTAAAGCCGGGCGGAAAAGTTATCTGTGCCGAGCCTAATAATTCCGCTCCGTCTTTGATAATGGATTCGATCAGCCGATTTCGCACAATTGAAGAAATTTTGGAAGCGGTTAAGTATTCGATTCTGTATGAAAAAGGAAAAATCTTGTCCGCTCAGGGCAATAATTCAATCGGTGATTTTGTCCCGGAGATGTTTTCAAAAGCGGGTCTCAAAAACATAAAGGTTTTTCTTTCCGATAAAGCAATGCCGTTGCTTCCGCCATATCAGAGTATCGAACAGCAAGCGGAGATTGATGGAATTCTTGAATGGAAAAAAACAAATTCCGCCGTTTTTGATAAACAAATCGCCAAAAGGTATTTTGAAGCTTTGGGCGACGAATACTTGCAGTTTTTTGAGGAATACTGGGAAAATATCGTTAAGCAATGGAATGAAATTATTGAGGCAATCAGCGAAAAGAGATTTTACAGCAGCGGCGCTTCGTTGATGTATCTGGTTTCAGGAGAAAAATAAGCCGAAAATTCACCCGTCTTTTTATTTTCGCGTCCTTCGCGGGAAAACCTTTCAACAAACATTAAATCTTCCTAAACAAACCCTGCTAAATTGCAGAACCCCACTTCACCTGCCACAATAAAAACAATAAAAATTTTTGCGAACAAGGGAGGGCAAAATGGCTTTAAGTTCGGAAGTTGAAAACGCATTGAAACAATTTTACCGCGAGTCGCGCTTTGCCGAAGCGGGCGGCGTGATAACGGATTTGGACGGCACGGCGGTTCACGAGGAACACGGGCGGATTTATATTCCCGAGCCGGTCGAGTTTGGTTTGAAGGCGATTTACGAGACCGGGCGACCTGTCATTTTAAATTCGCTGCGCTTTCCGCTGTCGGTTATGCGAACGTTTGGGAAGGAATGGCTGGCGATTGCGGGCGCGCCGATTCCGGTTGTTTCGATGAACGGAAGTCAAATCGGTTACGTTACACGCGATGAAAAGGACGAATTATGTTTTGATGAAATCAATGCTTTTCCGATTGAATCCCAACAGATTGACGACGTTCTAAAGGGCGTTGAGAAACTTCTCGATGACGACATCCGGGAAGTTTTGTTGTTTTATTACCCGCGTGATTGGCGCGAAGGCGAGATTATCTGGACGCCGATTGCGGAAAAGGTTTTGCACGTGAAAGAAAAATACACGAGCGCGTCGTCCGTTACGGCTGTCGAATTACCGAAATTGCGAGAGCAGCTTCATTCGGAAGAAATTTGTATGATTTTTCTGCTTATCGAACGCCCGTCGGATGATTTGATGGCTTACCAGCATTCAAAGCCGAGCAGTTTTTTTACGCGGCAGGGCGTTGATAAATTGTTCGGAACAAAAGAAATCGCAGCGCATCTCGGCATTGATTTAGCGCATTCGGTTGCGGCGGGCGATACGCCGATGGATAATTTTTTAAGCGGAGTCGGGATGGCAGTTCAGGTCGGCGGTTTTAATTTGGATTTTCGCGGTTTGCATTCGACCGTTAAACTCGGAAATTCATTTGAACTGGGGGATTTTTTATTCAGATTGGCTGGATTGCAGCGCGAGCTAACGGCATGAATTCGGAAAATAACGCTTCGGAAAAAGAAATCGGCGAATTCAGAGAAATGGCTCGGCATCTTACCGCGCATCATTTCGGAAGCAAGCCGGGTCGTATTATTTTCAAATCGAGCGGGCTGACAAATTTCGTGTTTGCAGTCAAACATTCCGAAGGCGATTACATCATCCGCATCAGTCCCGATGCGACGAAAATAAACGCTTTTATCAAAGAACAATGGGCGGAAAGCGCGGCGCGTGAAGTCGGCGTGCCGACCGCCGAAATTCTGGAAGTCGGAAATGAAGTTGTGCCGCACCCGTATATGATCGTGCGGGAAATCAAAGGAGAGGAAGCGACTAACCATCTGAATCGCTTAAATGTCGTGCGCGAAATAGGGCGTTACGCCGCGCTTATAAACTCCATTCCGACCAGCGGTTTCGGCAATACTTTTGATTGGTCGAGCAATCTTCTTTCACGAAACGAAACATTTGCTGAGTATTTGCAAAATGCCTTGCAAGTTGAAGCTAAGCTGCAAACTCTGGAAAAATATAAAATGATTTCCGCCGAAAAAATCAAAAAATTGCAGAAGATTTTTAAAGAGGCAATGAAGCTCGAACCCAAACCGGCGCTTAATCACAGCGATATGCGGCTGAAAAATATGATCGTCAATGAAAAGGGCGAAATCAAAGCCGTCATTGATTGGGAAAACTGCACGTCGAACATCGCGCCGCAATGGGAATTATCTATTGCCCTTCACGATCTGGGGATTGACGAAAAACAAATGTTTTTGGAAAGTTACGGAATTTCGGAGAAAAAACTTGCGGAAATTTCGCCTTTAATAAAGGCTTTTAATATAATTAATTATACGCCGACGATTGAAGAAATGGCGCAAAATAAAGATAAATCCGGGCTGGAGCAATATCGAACGCGCTTGGGCGGCACGCTTGATCTTTATAGTTTATAAAATAATTTGGACAAAATGAAACCACAGTTAAACACAGATGAATATAGAGTTTTTTGATTTCAAATTTCAGATTTCAAATTCCAAATTACGTTTTTCTTTTCTGTGTTTATCTGTGTTCATCTGTGGTTTCTTTCTTTATTTGCGATAAATTATCTTGTAGAAAATGCTGAAAATTGATATTCACACGCACATTTTGCCCAGAGACATTCCGAAATGGAAAGAAAAATTCGGCTACGGCGGTTTTATCACGCTCGAACACCACAAGCCTTGCGCGGCGCGAATGCTCAAGGACGACGGGAAATTTTTCCGCGAGATCGAGGACAATTGCTGGAGCGCGGAAAAAAGGATCGAGGAATGCGAAAAGTTCGGCGTTTGCGTTCAGGTGCTTTCGACCGTGCCGGTGATGTTCGGCTATTGGACGAAGCCGCAGGACGGATTGGAGATTTCAAGGTTTTTGAATGACGGAATCGCCGAAATTGTTCAAAAATTTCCGAAAAAATTTATCGGTCTTGGAACCGTGCCGATGCAGGAAACGAGTCTGGCTGTTAAAGAGTTGGAAAGGTGCAAAGAAATCGGCATGGTCGGCGTGCAGATCGGCACGAACGTCAACCAATTAAACTTGGGCGAGCAGCAGTTTTTCGAGTTTTTCAAAGCCTGCGAAGAACTCGAAATGGCGGTTTTCGTT
>DATHTS010000731.1:0-2020 GCA_035462935.1 Pyrinomonadaceae bacterium | reverse complement strand
CTCGCCGCTGGCGACCATTTCGTTTAATTTCAAACCGGCTTTTGCGCGGTCGCCGTAGCCGAGCCAGCAGATTCTTGCCGGAAGTCCTTGAAATTCGACCGATTCCTGCGCCATCGTCAGCCAACGCGTCAAATGGTCGTTTTCGGGAAAAAGATTCATTATCGCTTCGTCGGTTTTGTAGATGTCGCCTTTATCGCCCGACAGCGCGACCCAGCGGAAAGGTCCTTTGCCCTCGCAGAAAAGCGGACGAATGTAGGCGGGAACAAAGCCCGGATAATCGAAGGCGTTTTCCACGCCGTTGTCTTTGGCGCGTTGGCGCAGATTGTTGCCGTAATCGAAAACGATTGCGCCGCGCCGTTGAAATTCGAGCATTGCGCGGACGTGCTTTTCAATCGAATCCATCGCGCGGCGCTCGTATTCGGCTTGGTTTGTTTGCCGAAGGTCAGCGGCTTCTTCGACCGAAAGCCCTTGCGGAATGTAGCCGTAAAGAACGTCGTGCGCCGAGGTTTGATCGGTTACAATATCGGGAATAATGTCCCATTCCAATAATTGCCAATGAACATCGGCGGCATTTCCTAAAAGCGCAATCGAAATTGCTTCTTTTCGTTCTTTTGCCGCGACGACTTGAGCAATAGCATCATCAATATCTAATGCGGCGTAATCAACTTGTTTGAGTTGCAAACGTCTTTCAATTCGCCACGGATCAACTTCAACCAAAAGCCCAACGCCGCCGTTAAACGTAATCGCCTGCCCTTGGGCACCGCCCATTTCGCCAAGTCCCGCTGTGAGAACAAATTTGCCCGCGAGATTTCCCCAGCCGTGTTGTCTGGCAAGAGAGCCGAAAGTTTCATAAGTTCCCTGCAAAATCCCCTGCGTGCCGATATAAATCCAGCTTCCGGCAGTCATCTGACCATACATCATCAAGCCTTCGCGCTCCCATTTATCAAAATTTTCCTGCGTCGCCCAAGCCGGAACTATGTTTGAATTTGCCAGCAAAACTCTCGGCGCGTCCGTGTGAGTTTTGAAAATGCCGACTGGTTTGCCGGATTGAATCAAAAGGGTTTCGTCTTCTTCCAAATTCTTCAAGCTCTCCAAAATCGCGTCGAACGATTCCCAATTCCGCGCCGCCTTGCCGCGCCCGCCATAGACGATTAAATTATCGGGGTCAAAGGCGACTTCGGGGTCAAGATTGTTTTGAATCATTCGATAAGCGGCTTCGGAGAGCCAGTTTTTACAGGTCAATTCTGTTCCGGTCGGTGCTTTTATAGTTCGGTTCATAAATTTTTTATAATCTTTATTCGCGTTTATTCGCGTTTTTCGCGGGCAGAAAAATTCGGACAGCGCTCTAAAAATAAGCCTAAAGTTTCTCCATCAATTGCCGCTAGCTTCAGCTAGTGGAAAGGTTTGCAGAAGGCATGGGCTTGAGCCGAATTTGCGGAAAAAAGATTTATTCCTTTTTGCTTTAGCTAAAGCTGAAAGGATGATTGATGTTTTATTTTAAGTTCGGCTAAAGCCGCTCACCTTTTTGCCAAGCTGCCCACTAGCTGAAGCTAGCGGCAATTTATAAAGCATTGATTTTAGGGCATTACCAAATTTCGCGTTTTTCGCGGGTAAACTCTTTAAAGATTTAATGTTACTTCAAAATAGAAAGATATTCCTTCCACGCCCCGACATCTTCCGCGTATTGTTTTGCCATCACGGTAACTATTTGACGAATATGATTTAAATCGTGAACTACCCACGTCGCCAGAAGTTGTTTGAGCGTGACTTCGCCGAGTTCGGGATGAATACCTTTGAGATTTAGCTGTTCATCGGTTAAATTCCACGATTTTAGAATTTCGATATTTCTTTGGCGCAAATTGGCAAAGGTTTCGAGCAGTTCGGACGAGGTTTTGCCCTTTGATTTTTCAAACTGCGCGAAACGGTCAAACGGCTTAAACGTCAAATTTTCGCCCTGCGCCAGAATGATTTCGGCTCGCGGGATCCAATCGGTTTCTTCACCGTGAATGTAATGCCCGAT
>DATHTS010000730.1:0-6957 GCA_035462935.1 Pyrinomonadaceae bacterium | reverse complement strand
ATCTCCTCCAAGACGCGCTACCGTATCAACCGCCCGCATATATTCCTTTAAACGGTGCGACAGATCAATGAGAAGTTTGTCACCCATTTCGTGTCCCATCGTATCATTGACAACTTTGAAGCGGTCGAGATCAATAAAAAGAACGGCGAATTGGTAATCCTTCGACCTCTTTGCCCGTTCGACCGCCATACTCAACCGGTCAAGGAGAAGCGTCCGGTTTGGAAGTCCGGTAAGCCCGTCGTGAAATGCCGCGTGACGAATGTGTTCTTCCGCCTGTTTGCGGTCCGAAATATTCTGCACCTGAAAAACCAAATGTCTCGGTTTACCTTCTTCCGAGCGAATAAGCGAAGCGCTGGAAAGCACCCAGATTGAATGCCCGTTTTTGTGAATATAACGGTTTTCCAGTTGAAACGACGGTATGACGCCTTCGAGCAGCTCGTGCATTTTTATTAAGGTGAGTCCCAAATCTTCGGAATGCGCGATTGTCCTGAAGCTCATTCCTTGTAACTCTTCCCGCGTATAACCCAAAAGCGAGCAAAGCGATTCATTGACCCGCAGCCAGTATCCTTCGGGGCTCACCAAAGCCATCCCGACGGCGTGATCGAATGCCGTGCGAAAATGTTCCTCGCTTTCTTTTAACGCCTGACTGATGCGTTCCTGTTCGACAATATATTTATTGAGCTGTTCGACGTGCGTCTGCGCCTGCGCGGCTTGTTTGGCGACGACCTCGACATTTTTAAGGTATGTGTAATAAGTAAAGTAGATAATTGCAATAATTGGCGCGATGGCGAGAAACGCGAAGAAACCAAAGATGCCGCTCATCTTGGCGATAATTCCGGCGGCAAAAGCTCCGGCAAAGTAAGTAAGCGAAGTCCAGAGAAATTTTTCGCGCCATGTCTTCCAAATTGACTCTCCTTCTCTTAGCGCCACCGCCGTCGCAATCAACCCGGAATTGGCGATATACTGAACAATTCCCATAAGGCTAAGCGCGACAAGAAAGATCGGAGATAAATTATGTGCCGTAAGATCGGTAATCGAGCCGAATAACATTTTTAAGACCAAGCCGGTAAGAAAAGTCGAGAGAAGAAAATCCCCTGTATTAAATGCGATATTAAGCTTCTTCTTGCTGATTCGGAGAGACGAGGTAAGGGCGTCGGCTCCGGCTAGTAAAACTGCGGCTTCCGCCCCGTAGAGCAGCATTGAAAGCAGAACGAAAGTGTCGGAGATGGAAACCTGACCGCGACAGCGTGGAATCTGCACAGTAACGCGCGACCCGAAACCGAGAGTGACGGCAGCCAGTATCAGAAACCCGAACCCGATCTGCCCGACGGGAAGATTTACAAGGGAATGCAAACCTGCCAGCGTTCCGAGCGCGACGGTCAACCACATAAATGGGTTAGCAAAGCTTTTTCTTTGTTCCGGTTTCATATAAAAGGATATTTATATCAGTGGGAAAATAAGTAAGTTTGGTTCATTGCCCGGTTTTTCTTTATCCGGCGAAATAATCAAATTGCAAGCCGCGTGCCCAAGGCGGCAGGCTAAAATTAATTAAAAGTAAATGCAGTAAATAAATGTTTTAGCAGAATGAAGAGCTTGAAAATTGATAATTCATTTTTTAAGAATGAAAGACAGCAATGTCAAATTGACCGCATATACTATCAATTTGACATTGCCTGACGTGATACTAAACAGAAAAAACTTGAATTAGATTTTAAGAGAAATAAAAAGCGGTCGGTTATTGTCAGGATACTTTAAAGTTTCTAGTTTATAACTTTTGATATATCTTCGCGTTTAAGAAAGATTGTATCGTATTTACTTACACATCTAAATCCGCATAAACGGTAGAAAGCGTGGGCTTTTTCATTTTCTTCATTGGCTAGTAAACAAATAGAACGAGTTCGGGTAAGCAGCATTTTACATAATTGGTTAAAGCATCGTCTTGCTAATCCTGTCCCTCTTTCCAGGGGATTTACGTAAACGCCTTCGAGATAAATCAAATCCGGCGTTTCGGCTTGGACATCGGCTTTGAAAATCAGGCGATCATCTTCAACCATTACCCAAACCCTGTTTTTACCGATGCGGCGGGCGCATCTTTGCAAAAATCCTTCGCGGTCAACTTCAAGCGGGTTAATGCCGCTTTCGGCTTCCGCCATCGCGGCGTGAACCGGAGCGACGAGATGAAGATCATCGAGCGTGGCAAGACGCAAGCCTTCTACCTCGCCGCGCGTCTCCATTTCATTTCTAAGTTCAAAGAGCAATTCGCGGCAGGCAAAACGCATCGGCTGACCATGGTCGGCATAATTGTTCCAAAACTCTTCAACCGTTTCCTGCTCCGCCATAATCATATGCAGGCGACTATGGATTTGAGCAACCAGCGCCAGTTCGCGCAAAGCGCCCCGCGTGCGGGTTTCAACCAGAGTGGCGTGTCCGATCAAAGCCACGCCCTCTAATCTTCCCTCCGAGTTGCGGCAGCCGTAAAAAGTTCCCCGATTATATTCGCTAACCAGACCGTTATCCCTGATTAAGCCGATCATGCAAACAGTATGAATTGGGCGTTCCGAAAGAAATGCAAGCGCTTCATTGGTTTCCGTTTCGCTAAGTTCGGTAACTGTCAGCGTTACGTCCGGCGGCGGAAGATAAGCAGTTTCCTCCATTACACTCTGCATTGCCTGTTTGAGTGACATTATATTTTCTCCTTTTATGGTTTGTGGAAGTATTTCGTTGAAGTCCAAGCTTAGTAGCCCAGATAATCAACGCCATTGTCGGATTGAAGCATCATGCCGGTTGTGTTATCACCGGATGCTAAAGCAGATTGTGCCTGTAAGGTAAAATCGCTTAACAAAACACCATCACTCAGTAAAACTCCATCAGAAATCAAAACCCCGTCGCCTATCAGAACACCGTCGCTCAGCAGAGCGCCGTCGCTAATTAAAACTCCGCTGCTGAGAAATAAAGTGCCGTCACTCATTAAAACGCCGTCAGAAATCAAAACGCCGTCGCCTATCAAAACACCGTCGCTCAGCAGAGCGCCATCGCCGATTAAAACGCCGTCGCCTATCAAAACACCATCACTCAGCAAAACACCATTTTTGTAAATTCCCTGGTATTTGGTAATAAGACTTGTTCCGGTTGCAAAAGTGCTTCCCGCTATAATTCCCTGTCCCCAGGTGAATTGCTGCCCGGCAATTGTCGTTTTCGGCGAAGGAGGAGTAAGAGTTGTCAGCAGCGGCGAACCGACCAGAGTTGTAGTCAACAAATCCGTTTTCACCAGTTTAGCCAAACGCACCGCGCCTTCGATGTTTAGCTGTCCCGCTCCCTGTTCAAGGGTATTAAATCCCCGAAGCTGCTGCGCCGTATACATCAAAATCATTTTCACCATATTCGGCGTCAATTTGGGATTAACCTGTAAAAGAAGCGCGGCGGCTCCGGCTACTGCCGGTGAAGCCATCGAACTGCCGTTCAGATACATCATGTCCCGGTTATCAACCGGGCTTACATTTGCCTTGAGTTCGGGATTCTGTGTCACCAGAAGATTGTTTTTAGCTTTGGCATACGCCAGCTTGTTGCCCGGAGCAACCATATCAGGCTTGATCAGGTTATCGAAATGCTTGATGCCGTTTGCGTCAGTCCAATGACTGCGTGTCGGACCGCGCGAGCTGTAAGTCGCCACCGTGTCATCAGCGCGCGCGTCGGTTCCGTAAGTATTGGTCGCGCCGACCGTAAGAGCGGAAGGCTCGTTTCCGGGAGAATGAATATGACCGTAGAGCTTTTGACCGGCGCTGTTTTTTCCGTTATTTCCGGCGGCGGCTATGGCAACGACACCGGCGTCAACCAGTTTTCGCACGGCTTTGCAAACCGGATCGTTTTTGTATGAATCAACAGCCATTCCGCCCAGACTCATATTCACAACGCGGATGTTGTAAGTCGAACGATTTGCCAAAACCCAGTCGAGCGCGCTCAAAAGCCCCGAAACCTTTCCAACCCCTTTTTTGTCCAAGACTCGAAGGTTAATGAGTTTAGCGTTGGGCGCAATGCCGATGTATGCCGCATTTGAGATGCGACCATTTCCGGCAGCCGTCGCGGCAACGTGCGTGCCGTGTCCGAAAGGATCATCGGTTCGTCCTTCGCCGGTAAAGTCACGATTGACTACTACGCGCACGTTGTTGCTTTTATCTAAAAACGACGTATGAGAAGTGTCTATTCCCGAATCAATGACCGCGATCCCGATTCCTGTTCCGTCAAGGTAGGTGGTTGTCGTTCCGCCGAGAAGCGTCGTTGTAGTTTGCGCGCGGATTGCGTCCGCGCCGGTCGTGGCGGAAACGTGACCGAAAGCCTCTACCTCACTGTCTAATGACACAAAGGAGACTTCGCTGAAGGAGGCGAGTTCATTAACAACATTGACGGGCAGTTCAACCACCATCGAATCGAGATTTCGGAAATTAGCGCGGACGTGAACCCCGTTACGGTTGAGCAAGGCGTTTAACTGTCCTTTAGGCTTTGCCGAAAGCTGTAGAATGATTCTAACCGTTTCAGTAGAATTCGAGTTTTCAGCCTTCAGCCGCAAATCATTTCCTATCTTCCGACCCATCGCCGTTCCCACAGCCGATTGTGCCGCCGATCTGTCAACCATTAAAATTCCTGTGGCAAAAACCAATATGCCTATGAGAACAGCGTTGACAGTCTTTAATAATATCCGTTTCATTATATTCTCCAATTAAGTATCGTTGCGCCCGCACAAATGCGCGGATTAACCTGAGCCTTTATTTGCTAATCGCGTGCCATATTGTTAATAATCGGTAAATATAAGTAAATCAACAAATTATGCTTTCGTTAGAAAAACGGGTCAATCATTCAATCGGTCAAAATGAATGATTGGTTGAGTTATTTTGATTGATATTTTTCTTTATGAAGAATGAAATGAAGAAACAAAAAAATAAAAAGTAATAGTGTTAAATTTATTTATGCTGTAACAAATCTATTCAGTTGTGAAGCCGGATTAATTTTTATAATTTTAGATTTTGGATTTGATCTTCAAACCGAAAAGAATCCAAAATCCGCAAACTCAAATCTCAAATCGCCGGCGTCGTTGCCAGCACGTCTCTGTTCTGCCTTTTCCAGCAGTGCCGATTCGCAATATGCAACGGGCTAAAGGTTAAAGACATCTTTACTTGATTCTAATTTTTGTTATTGCTTAACTAATTTTTATGGCTAACTTAGAAAATCTTCAATTCGATAATACATACTCACATTTGCCCGAAATCTTTTACCGGCGCGTTAAACCAACCACTTTGCCTGATCCGTATCTGGTAAGTTTTAATGAAAAGGCGGCGGAATTAATCGGGCTTGATTCGCAGGAAGCCGCAAGACCGGAATTTGTCGAGTATTTTACCGGCAACAAACTTCTGCCGGGCAGCGAACCGATTTCGGCTATTTACGCCGGGCATCAGTTCGGCAGTTTTGTCCCGCAGCTTGGCGACGGTCGGGCGATTCTGCTCGGCGAAGCGGTGAACGAAAAAGGCGAGCGCTGGGACATACAACTAAAAGGCGCGGGGCTTACGCCATTTTCCCGGATGGGAGACGGGCGCGCGGTATTGCGTTCGACGATTCGAGAATATCTTTGCAGCGAGGCGATGGACGCGCTCGGCATTCCGACAACGCGGGCGCTTTGCATTACCGGAAGCGAAGAGCCTGTTTATCGTGAAACAATAGAAACGGCGGCGGTTTTGACGCGCCTTTCGCCGACTCACGTGCGTTTCGGTTCGTTTGAATTGTTTTATTATCGCCGACAGTATGAGCAGGTGCGCGAGTTTGCCGATTACGTGATTCGTGAATTTTACCCGCATCTCGCAGAAGCCGAAGACAAATATCTTCAATTTTTAAGCGAAATTATCGGGCGAACCGCCCGACTTATCGCTCAGTGGCAAGCCGTCGGTTTCGCGCACGGCGTGATGAACACGGATAATATGTCAATTATCGGCTTGACGATTGATTACGGACCGTTCGGATTTCTCGATGATTTCGATCCCGAATTTATCTGCAATCATTCCGATTACAGCGGACGTTACGCCTTCGACCGGCAGCCTTCGATTGCGCTGTGGAATCTCTCGCGCTTTGCGCAGACTCTCGTCGGGCTTATTGAGCCGGAAGAAGCAATGGCGCGGCTCGACGAATTTCAGCGGATTTTTGTTGACGAATATTTCAGGCTGATGCGCGGGAAAACCGGCTTGGAAAAAGAAGAATTGGAAGACGCCCAGATAATCTCCGCTCTGCTGGAGATTTTGCAGGCGAACAATGTTGATTACACGCGGTTTTTCCGGCGTCTGGGCGAATTTGAAACGGGCGAAAATGAGAAAAATGATTTGCTGCGGCAGATGTTTATTGAACCGGAAAGTTTTGACCGCTGGGCGAAAATTTACCGCTCACGTCTGGCAAAAGAAACTAACACTGACGCGGAACGGCGCGAAAGGATGATGCGCGTCAATCCAAAATTTATTCTCCGCAATCACATCGCGCAAACGGCGATTGAAAAAGCGCAGTCCGGCGATTACACGGAAGTGGACACATTGCTGAAAGTTTTGCAAAACCCGTTTGACGAGCAGACGGAAATGGAACGCTTTGCCGAACCGCCGCCCGCCGGAAGCAAGCGGGTAGCGGTAAGTTGTTCATCGTAGGGAAAACGGAACGCCGTCATCCTGACAGCACAGATTTTGTCAGCAATCCAGAGGCTATCTCAAAAATACAAAAGGTAAGGTTAAGCAAGCGGTCTGTGACCGCGTTTGTCGAAGATTGTTGCCTGAAACGCGGTCTTAGACCGCTGGATTAACGATATTATTATTTTGAGATAGCTTCTAATAACCTGCAGCAATTATTCAAGATTGAATATATTTAATAATTTTCTTTTCAAAGAAATCTTAAACTAAAAGCAAAACTATTATTTTTAGAATCTATCGGCATTTT